>JACCYC010000176.1 GCA_013696665.1 Burkholderiaceae bacterium
GTATAGATCAGCACGTCGTTGGTGTTGCGCATGAAGTCGACCGGCAGATTGATCAGGTGCGGCCGTCGCCATCGCACAAAACGCCGGTCGGAATCGAGTGGCAGATCGGCGACCATTTTGCCGTTAAGGTAAACGGTGCCGCCGGTAGGCAATCGATTCAGCAGGATGCTCCAGCCGTCGGTAGGCGTCTCGGGGAGTGCGAACGTGGTTCTGAGCCACACGCCCTGCCGCACAGCGCCAGCGCTACCCGACGACCACCGCAGGGGTAGTGCGTGAGATTGCCATTCACTGTTGGCAGCGGGGAACGTCGAGCGCGCGCCCCCCACCCACTCAATTCGATCAAGCTTGATGGTTTCGTCTGCGGTTGCGCTGCCGAGCGTCATCTGCGCGACCAGCAACATCAGCAGCAGTGCCGATAGACGCGGCAGCGAGATCATCGCGCGCGCAATCGTTGCGGTGGTTTTCGCACCCGATTCAGTTCTTCAGCAACCCCATTTGTGTTGCCTCGTAGACCGCTTCGCCACGCGAATGCACTGCGAGCTTGCGATAGATTTTCTTGATATGCGCGGTGACGGTGTGCGGTGAAATGCCAAGGATGTCTCCAATTTCGTTGAAGCTCATGCCCTTGGCGAGCAGCTGCAGAATCTCGGTTTCGCGGGCGGACAGCGGGTTCTGCTCGCTGCCGGGAACGCGCGCCGGTGCGGTCGTGCTCATCCGGTTGCGAATCGCGCGCAACACACTGCGCGCCACCACTGGACTCACGGGCGAACCGCCTGCACGCAGCAGACGGATGCACGAGATCACGTCGGCCGGCGCAGAGTCTTTCAGGATGTACCCGGTTGCGCCGGCTTCAATTGAAGAGACGACGTGTTGTTCATCGCCAAACACCGTGACCACCATGATGTCGACGTCCGGCTTTTTCTGGCTTACCTGGCGAATCAGGTCGATGCCGCTGCCGTCCGGTAAACCCAGATCGATCAACATCACATCAAATGATTCGCGGTCAATGATCGACTGGGCTTCGCGCTTATTCGATGCGGCTCCCGCGAGCTTCATGCTGGGCTCGTTTTCAACGATTTGCACGAAGCGCCGGCGAAACTCCGGCTCGTCCTCGACGATGATGATCGAGATAGGCTGTTCAGTCATCGATGCTCCTGCGCTGCCATGCCTGCAACGTGCCCGATCATAGCTGCCGCGGCAGTCTTGCGGTCCGGTGCTTCGATCAAATTAACGCGCTTTAACGGGATTTTCGTGCTGACCGGTGCACCGAGCGCGCCGAACTATTGGCTGAGTCGCGTTACGGTGCGAGGCGTACTCGATTCCAATCGTTGGCGGCCTTTATGTACAGCAACCGATCGTGCAGACGTGACGGGCGCCCCTGCCAGAACTCGATCGCGCTCGGACTCACCCGATAGCCGCCCCAGTACGGCGGACGGCGCGGTGCGGCCGCATGACGCAGCGCCATTTCGGCAGCGCGGGCCATCAACCATCCACGATTCGCGATTGGCTGGCTCTGTGGTGAAGCCCATGCCCCGATTCGGCTCGCCAAGGGTCGGCTGCGAAAATATTCATCGGACTCGTACTCGCTGACACGGGTGACCGCGCCATCGATGCGTACCTGGCGTTCCAGTTCGCGCCAGAAAAAGAGCAGCGCCGCGTGCGGATTTGCGCTGAGCTCATTGCCCTTGCGGCTTTCATAGTTGGTGAAGAACACGAAGCCGGTCGCATCGAAACCCTTAAGCAGCACGGTGCGTGCCGAAGGCGTGCCGCTTGCATCGGCTGTGGCGAGCGTCATCGCGTTGGCTTCGCGGACCTCCGCAGCGTTGGCTTCATCCCACCAGTGCGAAAACTGGACGATGGGATCGGCATCGGCATGCGCTTCGTCGAGCTCTCCGCGCATGTACTCGGCACGCAGATCCGCTATCTTCGATGCTTCCGTCATGTTGTCATCTTAGGCAGGCGTTGCATTTTGGCTTCAGCGTGTCGAGCCAGACGCTCGAGGTGCGGATCTCTAAGCCCATGTTCGTGCAGCGCACGCACAGTATTGAGCAGATATTCCAGACTTGTGCCGAATCGCCCGCAACTTCCGCGTGTGAACACCTCGAGAATTTCGGACTCGCTTAACTTGCCCGCGTAGTTGGCAGCGTCCCTGCGCACCACGAAAGCCAACGCTGATACCCGTCGATGGCCGCCCCCCGCATCGAGACGACAACGAAGCCAGCGCGGCTCATACGAGCCCATGAACATCTCGCGTTCCCACAGCGTCTCGAGTTCGGCTCGCGCTGTGGCCGCTGGGAGGCAGTAAGCCACGCCGGCGCACGAACCCCCGCGATCGAGTCCCGCAACCAGCCCTGGGCAGTCGAGCGTGCCGCGATTGACGCGGCTCCATAGGCACAGCTGGCGGTGAAATCCGTGCACGCGCGCGGGGTGTCGTCTGTCGAATGTGACCTCCGGATTCCAGATCAGCGACCCGTAACCGAAAAGCCACAGCGGCGAGTTTCCATCCCAATGCGCAAGCGCCTGCACGAATGAAGCTGCCTGTTGCTCGGCAGTGAGGCGTCCCGGAAATTCGTAGGGGACCTTATGCGTCATCGCGGTCGCGGGCGCTCGGTGCTGAACGCTTCTCGACATTCATTCGGCGCCACGCCGTCCACCCCGCACCACCCATCAGTATTGCCATCAGCCAGAAGGCAGGGCCGGCGCCCAATAACGATCCAAACGCGCCGAACACCAGCGGCAGGACCACGTGGCTTGAATTCATGATTGTCGTGCGCACGCCCAGCGCTTCGCCGACGCGGCCTGCCGGCGAGCGATCATGCAGCAGCGACATCACGTTCGGTTGTGCCGCGCCGAGCCCCAGCCCGAGCAGAAAGGCAGCCGCCATCAGAGGCAGCATCGTGTTGAAGAAAGGTATCAGTGCGAACGCCGCCCCGGCGGTGATCAGCGTGAACACCAGCACCTGCCATTCGCGATAACGGCGCGACAACGTCGGCATTGCGAGGCGGATTGCAAATGTCGCTGCGGCAAAACTGCCCAATACGAGGCCGATCTGCGATGCGCTTAAACCGACGCTCGTGCCGTAAACCGGAATCAGGAACGATTGCAGGTCCCAGGACATCGAGATCATTCCGCTGACGATCAGCACATTGCGAACCGCGGGATAGCGCAGCAGATCAAACGCATTGCGAGTTTGCGGCGGCGCCGTAGCGAGCGACGGCGTCGGAAGCCGCGCGCGCTGGCTCATCAAGATGACGACGTTGACAGTCATCAGCAAAAAGATCAGCGCGAACGTCACCCGGTGTCCAATGCTGTCGATCAAGAAGCCGCTGGCAATCGGCGCGATCAGTCCGGAGGTTGAAAATCCCAGCGCCAGCATCGAGAACGCCGCCGGACGGCTGCCGGGTTCCGACATCGTGCCGACCAGATTCTGCACCGTCATCTGAACGTACATGAAACCGGTGCCCAGCAGCGCGCTCGCAACCAGCAGCGGCGCGACGTCCGCCGCCGCATAAGAGAACGCCGCGGGCAGCAGTGCGCCGACGGTCATCATCGCGGTGCCAAGCAGCAGCGGCCGGAACGGTCCGACCTCGTCGAGCCAGCGCCCGGCGCGCACTGCAAGCAACGCCGGAACCAGTGCATACAGCGCCAGCAACACGCCGACCGTAAACGGCGACGCCTTGTTCGACAGCGCGTAAAGAGACGCTGTCACGCGCGCTGCGCCGAACGCTGTGTGGGTCAACACAACGAACGCGATGATGCGCGGTAACGTCATTGCGGTTGTCAATTCGTCGCCCGTGGCACTTCCGCGTCCTGCAATGCGCTCTTGTTGCGCAGCTTCAGCGCAACGAGTGCGACGCCCGCGCACGTCACGACAACACCCAGCGTGGTCAGCCAGGTCGGGAAAATGCCAAACATCAACCATTCGAGAACGACCGCGATGATCGGCGTCAGGTAAAGCAAACTTGTGACACGAGTGGCCTCGCCCCGACGCATCAACATGTGTAAAGCGTTCACGGCAAGAATCGACGCAAAGATCAGCAGGAACCCAATTGCGGCAAGCAACTGCCACGACCATCTAACCTCGAACCCTTCCACCAGGAACGCGAGCGGTGCGACCACCGATAATGTCGCCGCAAACTGCACGACGGTGGCGGCACGCAAATCGACCGCGGGACACAGGATGCGTTGATACAGCGTGCCGACGGTGACCGCGACCAGCGCGATCAGCACGGCGGCGAGCGAAATCGTTGTCATCGCGTCGAGGTCAATCTTGTGCCAGACGACAAGAGACACGCCCGCCAGGCCCAGCAGTACGCCGAACCACTGCAGCGGGATCAACCGCTCGCCCGTCAGGGGTCGCGCCGCCGCAGCCGTAACCAAGGGCTGCAACGCGAGTATCAACGCCGTGACGCCAGCGGACATCCCCAGATACTGCGCGTAATGGCTGCCTCCGAGATTAACGGCGTGCATCAGCAGGCCTGCGATCGCAACGTGCAGCCATTCCATCGCTGAGGTGGGCCAGCGCGGTCGGATCATCCAGGCGATCGGAGCGACCAGAAGCAAGCCGAAAGCGAAGCGCAGTGTCAGGAACGTAAACGGGGGCGCGTACTGAAGACCGACCTTGGTTGCCAAGTAGCCGGCCCCCCAGATGATGACGAAGTACCAGGCGAGCCATGTGCTGGACGTGCGATGAAGCGAAGCGGTCACACGCTCATTGTTGCAGACGGTACGGTTGGCAGCTCCGATTCACCGTTGCCTATGGGCGCTATTGGAAATGACAATTGGTGCGGAGACATTGATAGCTGGAAACTACGCCCTCATTAAAAGGTCACTCAACGTCTGGAGCACTTATGAAAACCGTAGGACAACAACTCGATTCATTTCGCGTGGTCGGCGTCAAGCCCGGCTTCAATCATCATGAAGAAAACGGCGTCAGCGCATTCGAGGACATCAACGAGCGTTCGTTTGAAGGTAAATGGAAGGTTATCTATTTTTATCCGAAGGACTTCACCTTTGTGTGTCCTACGGAGATCAGCGGTTTTGCGAAATTAGCGGCCGACTTCGATGATCGCGACGCGATATTGCTCGGCGGTTCGACCGATAACGAGTTCGTGAAGCTCGCATGGCGCCGCGATCACAAGGACTTAGATCGATTGAACCACTGGATGTTCGCTGACACGACCGGTTCGCTGGTAGACATGCTGGGCGTCCGCGACGTCAAAGAGGGTGCTGCGCTGCGCGCCACCTTTATCGTCGATCCGGATAACGTGATTCAGCACGTTTCCGTGAACAACTTGAATGTCGGGCGCAGTCCCGAAGAAGTGCTGCGCGTGCTCGATGGTTTGCAAACCGATGAGCTCTGCCCATGCAATCGCGCGGCCGGATCCGCCACGCTGAATGGCGCAAAGATTGCTGCTCCGCAATTGAAGGCAGCGTAACCATGAATTACATCGGCGCCATCAAGGCGCTTGTTCCGGATTACGCGAAAGACGTTCGCATCAATCTGGACGGCGTGCTTGGCCGTTCCACGCTGCCCGACAGCGAGGTGGCAGCCGTCGCGCTGGCGTCCGCCTACGCGGCCAGGGCGCCGCGTCTGGTCGCAATCATTGGCGAATCAGATGCGTTGACCGACGTCGAGAAAAACGCAGCGCTGACTGCGGCGGCGTTGATGGCGATGAACAATGTCTGGTATCCGTTCGTTGAAATGAGCGGTGATGCGGAATTGAAGTCGCTGCCCGCGCAGCTACGCATGCAGGCCTACGCAACGCACGCAGGAGTCGACAAGCGGTTGTTCGAGTTGTATGCGTTGGCGGCCTCGATCATCGGCAAATGCCACTTTTGCGTGCAATCGCACTACGCGCTGCTGAAACAAAACGGGATGACCACTGAACAGCTGCGGGATGTCGGCCGCATTGCGGCGGTGATTGGCGCGGCAGCGAATGCGATTGCAATCGAACATACGGCGGACGAAGCCGTAGCTGCCTAGTGCGTCAGGAAGGCGTGTCCATCTGCCGGCGGATCCAGTCGTGCAGATGGATCATGCCGTCCTCGTGTGGCGTGTGGTACGGCCCGCGGTCTTCCTGACCCGCAAGCCATAGGGCACGCCGACCGCGTTGCAGGCGCGTGCAGATTTGCGCGTCTTCAGCGGCCGACTCTGCGTACGCCGCCTGGTGAGCGTCGACAATTTGCCGCTCGAATGCCTGCACTTCTTCCGGGTAATAGAACTCGACCACGTTGGTCGTGTGTTCGGGCGATCGCGGGATCAACGTGCTGACGACAAGACAGTACGGGTACCACTCGAGCATCACGTTCGGATAGAGAATCGACCACACCGTGCCGTACTTGGGCAGGTCTCCGTTCGAATACGCGAGGATCGTGTCGCGATAACGCTGGTAGTTCGGCGAGACTTGCGCCTCGAGTCCGTCCTTGATTCCGAGAGTCTGGTAACTCCACCGCTCTCCAAATCCCCATTCGTAATTGTCAGGATCAACCCATTTCTGCAGACCCGGATGCATTGCTTGGACATGGTAGAGCTCGAGGTAAATCTCCAGAAATGCTTTCCAGTTGAATGCACACTCGTCCACGATCATCTTTTCAAGGACGTAGCTGTCGTACCTGTAATCATCAGTCAGCGGGAAGTCGCGCAGATCGGCGCCCGCCTCGCGCGGACCGGCAAACAACAATCCGTTCCACGCGCTCAATGGAGTGGATGGAAGCGAACAGTTCGGCGTGACGTCGAAGTCAGGCGCGCCCAGTAGCTTGCCGTTCAGATCGTAGGTCCATCGATGCAGCGGACATACGATGTTGGGATTGTTGCCTCGGCCATCCAGCAACAACCCTTGCCGATGCCGGCAGGTGTTCGACAACAGATTGATGCCCGCAGGACCGTGCACCAACACCTTGCTTTCATGGGTTGACGGCAATGTCATGTAGTCACCCACCGCGGGGACCATCATTTTGCTGCCCACATAGGTGGGACCACGGCTGAACAATTGCTGCTGCTCGTGCTCGAACCAACGGGTATCGAAGTACGAAGCTATGGGCAGCGGTGCAGTCCGTCCCAGCAGCGTCGCGTCAAGGTTCGAGCGACGAGACAGCAATTCCGGAGCGTTCACGTCGATTGAATCAGCGCTCGCTCGGTACTACGCTCCGTCAAAGGTATTGCAGGCCGTTATCTGGCCGCTTTTCATTCCGGTCATGAACCAGCGGGTGCGCTGCTCCGAGCTGCCGTGCGTGAAGCTTTCCGGAACGATTGTGCCTTGCGTGCGGCGTTGAATGTTGTCGTCACCGATCGCGGCAGCCGCTCGCATCGCTTCCTCCACGTCGCCCGCTTCGAGCAACTTTCGGTTGCCGGCGTGATGCGCCCAGACACCAGCGAAACAATCGGCTTGCAACTCGAGGCGCACCGATAGCGCGTTGCTCTGCGCGGTACCCATTCGTTGCCGCAGTGCCTGCGTTTTTTCCATGATGCCAAGTTGGTTCTGCACGTGATGTCCGACTTCATGCGCAATCACGTATGCCTGCGCAAAATCGCCCGGTGCCTTGAAGCGCTCCTGCAATGCGCGATAAAAAGCGAGATCGATGTATACGCTTTGATCGAGCGGGCAGTAAAACGGGCCCATGGCTGATTGGCCGGTACCACAGGCAGTGCGCGTACGACCTTCGAAGATCGCGACCTTCGGCTCAACGTACTTGCGCCCGAGTTGTTGAAACAGCGCGTTCCAGGTTTTCTCCGTATCAAGCAAGACACCTGACACAAACTGGCCTTCTGGATCGGTGGGGGCTTTGGCCGGACCTTGCGCCTGAGGTGAACGTGACTCCTGCACGGTTTGCGCAGTCTCCGCCATGCCCAGAATGACGCGCGGATCGATACCGAACATCAATCCGACGACCACAAGGACCACCGTTCCGATGCCACCGCCCACCAGGCCACGACCCCCGAACGACTGGCCGCGTCGGTCTTCTACGTTTGAACTTTGGCCTTCGATCCGCATGCTTGCTCCCCGTGACCATGACTTGTCACGGGGATTGAAGCACAGAGCGGGCCAGTGCGCTATTGCCGGCCGCGTCGCTCGTGACGATCGTCGTGTCCACGCCCGTCATTCTGCCAACGCCCATCGTTCTGCCAGTTGCGATCATGGCGGCCGTCACGGTGCTGCCAGTGATGACGATCGCGATGGTGACCGTGGCCGCGATATCCGCCGATGAAATGCGGCGGCGCGATGAAGCGTGGCGGCGCGACGTATACGACCGGCGGCGGCGCATAGCCGTAATCCCTGGGTCGATACACGGGGGCCGGCTGATACACCGGAACCGGTTGGTACACCGGAACCGGCTGGTACACCGGAACCGGCTGGTACACCGGAACCGGCTGGTAAACGGGGGCGGGGTAATAAGCGGGGCGGTGCGGCGCGCCAATCCGGATTCCGAATTCCGGGGCGTTAATTCGAATGGAAACACCGTTTGCGTGCGACGCCGACCACGGGGCGATTGCCGCAACAACGAGCGCGCTGAAGGAAGCGCCAATCCAGAATTTACGTTTCATGTCGATCTCCTAGTGTTACAGGAGATTCAACGACCCGTTACGGAGCCGTGACGACCTTCGATCGTTTCAAGGTGTAACCGAGAAAGCCCGTGCTAAGCCAGCGCCAGACCGGCTTTCTGCAAGCGCCAGACGGCGAGCAGATCACGCTCGCGCTCGCGTGTGAGCTTGCCGACGCGGCGCTTGTCGCCGTGATGGGGAATGCCGGCCTCGAGGATATCGCTGACGGTAACGGCCATTGGGCGAGTGCGCAATCCATTGCGGCGCGCACGCGTCGTGTCGACCATGTGAAAGGCGCGAGTCTGCGGATCATGCGACGGAATCCATAGCGGCAATTCGGTCCATGGCTGCACTTTTTCGCGCTCGAGAAATTTCTGATCCACCCATTCGATCTCGACGTCTTCGCCGGAGATCCAGCGACACGTATCGAGCAACTCTCCGAAGGTCGCGCCCTCGTTCGGTCCGGTGGCGTTGAACGCGCCGCTCGCGCGCAGCATGATGAGCCGCAAGATCAACGCCGCAAGATCGCGCGCGTCAATGAACTGGATCGGTGTTTCCGGCGACCCCGGTGCGAGCACGCGGCCGCCGGCACAAATGCGCCAGGGCCAATACGAAAATCGTCCGGTCGGGTCGTGCGGACCGACGATCAGGCCGGGCCGGATCAACAGGGCTTGCGAGTCGAATGCGCGCGCCACGGTTCGTTCGCACTCTGCCTTTAACGGGCCATAGTTGGTGCCATTGATGGTCTCGCGATCAACCCCGCCTGCGGAGGCCAGCGCATCCTGCTCGTCGATTGGAGCGTTGGCGAACGACGCGTAGGCCGACACGCTTGAGATAAAGACGTAACGTTCACAGCAGTCATACAACGCAGCGCAACTCGCTTCGACATCCTGCGGCCTATACCCGCATGTATCGATCACCGCGTCCCATTTACGGCCCATCAGCAAATGCAGGTCTTCCAGCCGATCGCCGACGATCCACTTGACCCCCGGCGGCCACCAGTTGCGTGACTTTCCGCGGTTGAAGACGGTGACCGTATGCCCGCCTTCGAGCGCTGCCTGTAACAACGCCTGCCCGAGAAAGACGCCACCGCCAATGATCAGCAAGTTCATGCGCCAATCTTAGAGGCCAAATGAGCGAAGGAGAATTACCGTAGATGCGTGTAAAGCCGCCGAAAGCGACCGCCCGTCGCCGCCCGCCAAAAAGATAATGACTTATGGCGCTGGCGTGACGATTCTCGCCGTTACCGCGCCAGCAGCGGCTCGCATTCAGGATGGCGCCTGACCCAGGTCGCTACGTACGAGCAGACCGGCAGAACATCCATCCCGTTTTGCTTTGCGTAGGCGAACGCGGCGTCGACCAGAAGCGACGCAATGCCGCGGCCTTCCAGCTGCGACGGCACTTCGGTGTGGACCAGCATCATCGTGCTGCCGTGCATCCGATAGTCGCAGCGGCAAAGCAAGCCGTCCACCGTCGCCTCGAAGCGCCTTGCCTCGGCGTTATGCCTTACGTCCGTCGCCGCAGGTTCGAGGGGTGCCACCAAGACCTAGAAAAAAAAGTGCAATCCCAAGCCTAGCGTCCGCGCCGATGGGACGGCTGGCCGAGGCCGGGAATGTTCGTGCGCACAGTGGAATTGCCGTCGGGCGCGTGGCGTGACTGCGGCGCCGGTCTCGCGTGCTTCGGCGCGGCGCGGGTGTCTGTGGCACGCGTCGGCTGGGCGCGAGACTTCGCAGCGGGCTGCTGTCGAGACGGCTGCGCCTTCGATCGTTGCGGCTGCTGGCCTTGCGAATCACGCCTTGGCGCCGCGCGCTGCGGGCGTCCGCGTGAGCCGTGGTCTGGCTTTCCCTGACCACGCTGGCGAACGATCGGCTCGGCACGCTCATTCGGGTTGGGCTCGAAGCCTGAAATGACTTCCGTCGAAATGCGGCGTCGAATCAATTTTTCGATATCGGCCAGCAATGGCTTGTCGTCGGCGCAGACCAGCGAGATGGCTTCCCCAGTGGCACCGGCGCGACCCGTCCGGCCGATACGGTGAATATAATCCTCGGGTACGTGCGGCAGGTCGAAGTTGATTACGTGTGGCAGTTGTTCGATGTCGAGACCACGCGCAGCAATGTCGGTTGCTACGAGAGCCTGCAGCGCACCACTCTTGAACTCCGTGAGCGCGCGTGTGCGCGCGGCCTGGCTCTTGTTGCCGTGGATGGCCAGGGCCGTGACGCCGTGCTTGTTCAGAAATTCCGCGAGCCGATTCGCGCCGTGCTTGGTGCGTGTAA
>JACCYC010000291.1 GCA_013696665.1 Burkholderiaceae bacterium
GACTTGAACGCTGCGTGATCCACGGTGACAGGCTCGAGATATTTGCCGACGTGATCGATGACGAATTTGCCGGGCAGTTTTTTGATCGTGTCTTCCCACTGCGGCAATCCGCGGCCGTCGAGTTGAATATTGGCGTGCCAGCCGAACGGGTGCACCCGCGACATCACATCGTGCATCCGGTCGAAGCCAACTGCGCCCCACGGTAATTGGAAAATGCGCTGCGCGATGATCCCGTTTTCTGTAAGCCACGCGATGTCGGGATCCGAAATGCCCGGCTTGACGACGCCTACGCCTTTCGCGCCGCGGCCGAGTGCCTGGATTGCGGCGAGAGTGACGCGGTTGTCGTCCTGGTACGCATTGGGCTGCACGACAATCACGCGCGACAGCCCCAATCGCTGCTGAACCGGCCGATAGTGTTCGACGCGATAGTCACCCGGCAGCGGCGGGCCGCCCGGCGCCGGCGCAATCTCGGCGTGATAAAAATGCATATGCGTGTCGGTCGCACCCGCCGGCGCAACCAGTGTGGGTTTGCGGGCGCTCATGTCCTTCCTTTCTTCTTGGGCAGCCGCGCCGGATTTGGAACTTCTTCGAGCACGGTAAATGTCCCGCCCTGATACATCTCCATAATCGGATTCGCATCGGGCTTCTCGCGCTCCAGCACCTTGTCGGCGTAAGGCTCGGACTTGTCCTGCGGCCTGTAGCCGAGCCGATGTGCGTTCGAGTTGTCATACCAGCTGCGCTTGTTACGTGACACACCGTAGACGATTTCAAAATGAATCTTCGGATGTTCGATGCCGATCGTGACGAGCTGGGCAATGTCGCGAGGCGAGCACCAGATCGACAGGCGCCGCTTGTCGATAGGCTCAGGGTTCACGTTCCCGATGCGAATGCAGAACACCTGCATGCCATATTTATCGGCATACAAACTGCCGAGCGCCTCTCCGAAAACTTTGGAAACGCCATAGCGACCATCGGGCTTTGGATAAACGCGGTGGTCGATGCGGTGTTTGGCGCGCTCGTCACGCCGGTAAAAGCCCGTCGCGTGATTCGAGCTCGGGAAAATGATCCGCTTGACACCGGTGACGCGCGCCGCCTCGAACATGTTGTGGCAGCCAATGATGTTGGCGTTGAGAATTGCATCCCACGGGCCCTCGACCGAGTAGCCGCCCAGATGCACGACCGCATCCACGCCCTTCGTGATGCGCAACGCATCCTGAAATTTAGAGATATCTGCGCGGACGAATTGTTCTGCTTCGTTGATCTTCTTCAGCGCACGAAGATCGGACACCCTCAAAAGGTACTTGCCGGCCAACTCGCGTCGTAGATGTGTGCCCACGTCGCCGGCGGCGCCAGTAATCAAAATCGTCTTCATGCGTGGGAACCCGGCTCCTTGATGGTGATGCGCCAGAGCGTGCGAGCATCGTTCGGATCGATCAGCGTGGCCGAGTGCAGCAGGGATGCGTTGTCCCAGATCACAAGGCTGCCCACGCCGTATTTGAGGCTGTAAATGTACTTTGGCTGCGTCGCATGGGCCTTCAGCTCATCGAGCAGCGCCACTGCTTCGTTGTCAGGCATGCCCTCGATGCCAAACGAGCTGCCCGATACCGCATACAACGCTTTGCGACCGGTGACCGGATGAGCGCGCGCGATGCGGTGTCGAACCCAGTTCAATCTGTTCTTCTGTTTGTCATTGAGTACCGACGCTACCGTGCGCGACGCTTCGTCCACATCATCGCGATTGCCGTAGTGATGCAAGCCAACCAGATTCTCGATGAGCGTCTTCATCGACGCAGAGAGGTCGTCATACGCCGCGTACTGATTGGCGAACAGCGTATCGCCGCCGATCCTTGGCACGACGATTGAGTAGAGCATCGTGCAACGCGCGGGGACGTCGAGATAGGAGTAATCGGTATGAAAGTAGGTTCCCGCATCGGCCAAGCCTGTAGGCGAGCCATTTTTATTAACGTTTGAAAGAACAAGAATGTCGCTGCAAGCAGGGTGGTGAAACTGATCGATGACATGCGGCTCGGGCGGGCCGAAGCGCTTGGCAAATGAGTGGAACTGCGCAGGTGACAAGCGCTGGTCGCAAAACACCATCAGCTGTCCGGCGAAAAACGCAGACTCGATCTCGCTAAACGTTTCGTCGTTCATCGCAGTCGAAAGATCGACGCCGCAAACTTCGACACCGAAGTCGTGTTGCAGCTTCGCCACCGCGAGCATCAGAGCCCGTTGGCGAGGAACCCGCCGTCGACCGCTACGGTCGTCCCGGTGGTGTAATCCGCCGCGGGTGAGGCAAGGTAGACCGCGGCCCCGACCAGCTCGGACAATTTCCCAAACCGACCCATCGGCGTGCGTGCAATCGCCAGCGCCTTGCGCGCGTCGGACATTTTCTTTTCGTTGAGCGGCGTCATGAAGAATCCCGGCGCGATTGCGTTGACGCGTACGCCGGTGTTGGCCCACTCGGCGGCAAGCGATTGAGTCAGCGATACAACGGCAGCTTTGGTCATCGCATAAACGCTGCTGCCCGGCCAACCGCGGAACGACGACAGCGAGCCGATGTTGATGATGTTGCCGCTGCCACGCTTGACCATGCGCCGGCCAAACTCGGTGCACGCCCAGAACACGCCGTCGACATTCGTGCGCATTACCAGCGCAAAGTCCTCTTCGCTGAAGTCGAGCGCCGGCTTAATTACGGTTGTGCCTTGCGCGTTCAGCAGAATGTCGATCGGGCCCTGTTCAGCCCAGACCCGATCGGCAAAGCTGCGCATCTCGGACAGGCTGCTGGCGTCGACCGCGTAACCCGCGCTGCGCGGGTCAGTGTGCTTGAGCCTGGTCACGCTTGCATCGACCTTGCTTGAGTCGCGGCTCGCAACCACCACGCGAGCGCCGGCGGCCTGAAAGCCGAGTGCGATCTCCAAGCCAATGCCACTGGTGCCGCCGATCACCAGTGCAGTGCGGCCCGCGAGACTGAAGTCGGCACCGCTCATTTCAGAAACTCCGGCGAAATCAACCTCGGCAGGAACAGCGCCACGTCCGGCCACAGGATCAGCAGCGCCAGTACCGATAACATCGGGACGAGCATGATCAAGACGTCCTTGAGGGCATCGATCATGCGGATCTTGGCAATCGCGCACGAGATCAACAGACACAGGCCGTAGGGCGGGGTGACCAGACCAAACGCGAGCGACACGATGCCGACCATCGCGAAATGCACC
>JACCYC010000193.1 GCA_013696665.1 Burkholderiaceae bacterium
ATCGGCCACAAGATCGCAATCCGCGATCTGCAGAACGACGACACGGTGATCAAGTACGGTACCGACATCGGGCGCACGATCGCGCCGATCAAAGTCGGCGAACATCTGCATGTGCACAACGTTAAAACCAAGCGGTGGTGATGCAATGAAACACAACGGAAACGGTACTAAAGACACGTTCATGGGCTATCGCCGTGAAAACGGCCGCGTCGGCGTGCGCAATCACGTGATCGTTTTGCCGGTCGACGATCTCTCGAACGCCGCGTCGGTAGCGGTGGCCAACAACATCAAGGGCGTGATGGCGCTGCCGCATCCTTATGGCAGGCTGCAGTTCGGCGCCGATCTCGAGCTGCACTTTCGCACGCTGATCGGCACCGGCAGCAATCCGAATGTCGCGGCGGTCGTCGTGATCGGTATCGAAGATCAGTGGACGCAGAAGATCGTCGACGGCATCGCCGCAACCGGCAAGCCGGTGATCGGGTTCGGCATCGAGCAGCACGGCGATCACGACACGATCATGCGGGCGTCGAAAGCCGCGCGCGAATACGTGCAGTGGGCCAGTGAGTTGGAGCGCGAAGAGTGTTCGATCGATACGCTATGGGTGTCTACCAAGTGCGGCGAGTCGGATACGACGTCGGGCTGCGGTGCCAATCCGACAGTCGGCAATGCGTTCGACAAGCTGTATCCGCTCGGCACCACGCTGGTGTTCGGCGAGACCACCGAGTTGACAGGCGGCGAGCACCTCGTTGCCGAGCGCTGCAAGACGCCCGAGGTGCGCGAGAAATTCATGCAGTATTTCAATCGTTATCAGGAAGTGATCGATCGACACAAGACCAGCGATCTTTCCGATTCGCAGCCGACCAAGGGCAACATCCTCGGTGGGCTAACGACAATCGAAGAGAAAGCACTCGGCAATATTCAGAAGATCGGGCGCAAATGCATGATCGACGGCGTGCTGGACAAGGCCGAGGCGCCGACCGGGCCGGGCCTATGGTTCATGGATTCGTCATCGGCTGCGGCAGAGATGGTGACGTTGTGCGCGGCGTCCGGTTACACGGTGCATTTTTTCCCAACCGGACAGGGCAACGTAATCGGCAATCCAATCCTGCCCGTGATCAAACTGTGCGCCAATCCGCGCACGGTGCGCACGATGAGCGAGCACATTGACGTCGACGTCTCGGGCCTGCTGCGCCGTGAGATGTCTCCGGATGAGGCGGGGGACGCTTTGATCGACATGATGTATCGCACCGCCAATGGCAGGCTGACGGCGGCAGAAGCGCTCGGGCACCGTGAATTCGTACTGACAAGGTTGTACGAAAGCGCTTGATGTCTGTGCTGCATGTCTCGGTGTGGCGCGGCACCGAAGATGGCCGCTACGTCGACTTTGAAGTGCCGCGACAGACGAGCCAGACCGTGCTCGACGTCGTCACGCACATTCAACGCAAGATCGATTCAACGCTCGCGTATCGCTACGCGTGCCGGGTCGGCATGTGCGGTTCTTGTGCAATGACCGTCAACGGGGTGGCGCGTTGGACCTGCCGCACACATGTCAGCGCGGTTGCGCAGGACGATCGACTCGAAATCGCGCCGCTTGCAAACCTGCCCGTGGTGCGCGATCTGGTGACCGACATGCGCGAGTTTTTCGATAAATGGACGCGTGCGAAAGGTCAGTTTCAAGGCTCGCGGACGCGCCGCGACGATTTCGCCGCGGTGAATCCTCAGAGCAAGGCGTCGCAAGCGCTGCAGGCCGGGATTGAATGCATCGGCTGCGGCGTCTGCTACGCGTCATGTGACGTAGTGGGATGGCGCGCCGACTACCTCGGTCCCGCTGCATTGAATCGCGCATGGACGTTAATCAACGACACGCGCGACGTGGCGCGCATCGAGCGCCTCCGTGCCATCTCGGGCGACGCCGGCTGTCATAGCTGCCATACGCATATGAGTTGTACCGAGCGTTGCCCGAAACACATCGCGCCGACGGCATCGATAGCGGGCTTGAAACGCGCGACCGCCGCGGCGATGATGAAGGGCGACCTTTAGTGCAGAACACGCTCGTGGAAGCGCGCCTGTGGCTCGCGCAACGAGCGTCGGCCGCAGTTCTGGGAATTTGTGTGGTGGTGCACTTGATCACGATCATCTATGCAACGCGCGGAGGCCTGTCGGCAGCCGAAATACTGGCTCGCACACGCGGCAATGGGGCGTGGCTGGCGTTCTATGTTGTTTTCGTCCTGGCGGTCGCGGTGCACGTTCCGATCGGGCTGCGGGCCATCGCGGTCGAATGGCTCGGTTGGCGCAGCCGCGCCGGGGATGCGCTGCTGATCACTTTTAGTTTCGCGCTGGTTGCAATGGGCTTCGGTGCCATATGGGGATTGTTTTTCTAGGCCGCGCGTAAACCATGAGAGGCAATAGTGTCCCCGCGCGGCATCATCCCAACCGAGGCCGGCAGGCTTACCTGGCCTTTATTGTGCATCGGTTGAGCGGCTTTGCGCTCGCGTTATTTCTGCCGGTGCATTTCTGGGCACTCGGACGAGCGTTGACGGCCGAGGCCGAGCTCGAAGGTTTTTTGCGCTGGAGCGACAGCCCTTCGGTCAAGGCGGCCGAATGGGTGTTGGTGCTGTTGCTCGCCGCGCACGCCGGCGGCGGAATAAGATTGCTGGCGCTGGAGTTTCTTGCATGGCGCGAGTGGCATCGGTCGTTGCTGGCGGTGGCAGCAGCGTTTTCTGTAGTGGTGGGGCTCGCGTTTGCGTTGGCGCTTTAACGGAGGAACTGATGAAGATGATGCGGATGTTCGTGTTTGCCATGGCGTCGCTGCTGTCACTCGGCGCGCTCGGACAATCACCCAGCTATCCAAGCAGGACGGTGCGCATCGTCGTGCCATTTGCTGCAGGCGGCGCAACGGATATCGTCACGCGCATCCTTGCGCAGAAACTCACCGAGGCGTGGGGTCAGGCGGTCGTGGTGGAGAATCGCGCCGGCGCCGGTGGCAACATCGGCGCCGCAGAAGTCGCCAAGGCCACACCCGATGGCTATACGTTGCTGATGACGTCGGGCTCGGTCGTAACGGCGAATCAGCACATTTACAAGAACATGGGATTTGATCCGCGCACCGATCTGCTGCCGATCACCTTGGTAGCCAGCGGGCCGCAGGTCATCGTCGTCAATCCTTCGCTGCCGGTAAAGACCTTGAAGGACTTGATCGACCTGGCCAAGTCCAAGCCCGGCACACTGAACTATGGCCACGCCGGTATCGGCAGTCAAACTCATTTAGCCGCCGAGAATTTTCTTTACACGACCGGGCTGGAGATCCAGAACATTCCCTACAAAGGCGAGGGTCCGGCGATCACCGATCTGGTGGCGGGACAAATCAATCTCGCGACGCCCAATCTGCCGGCGGCGATTCAATTTATCAATTCGGGAAAACTGCGGGCGCTCGCGGTGACCGGCAAGGAGCGGTCGCCTGCACTGCCCAACGTGCCAACGGCCTCGGAGACCGTGCCGGGGTTCGAAAACACCGGGTGGTTCGGACTGATGGCACCCGCGGGAACGCCGCCGTCGATAATCGATCGCATCCATCGCGATGCGGCCAAGGTGCTCGACACGACCGATATGCGGGCGCGTTTTTTCGTTCAAGGTATGACCCCGACTTCGATGACGCCGCAAGCATTCGGGACGCGTATTCAAAACGAAAGCGCGCGCTGGAGCACCGTGGTGCGCGACCGCAAGATCGCGGCCAACTAGCGTGCGAACCTGCGACAGTTAATGCTTCAAATCGATCTCGCGCAGGTTGAAACCGCCGCCAAGGAACTTTACGTTCGGGCATTGAAGCAGCTGCCGCCGGACATCAAGGCCGGATTTGCGCGCCTTTCTGAAACCGAGACCAACGCGACCGCGCGGCGCGTGCTCGGCACGATGCTGACCAACATCGCGGTTGCCGAGCAAACCGACAACTTGCTCTGCCAGGACACCGGCATACCCATTTACAACGTCACGATCGGCAGCGGCGTGGTCGTTGACGGCGCGCGGCTAAAGACGGCGATTCGTCGGGGCTGCGAGCGGGCAACACGCGAACATTCGCTGCGCTCATCGATCGTGCATCCGATCACGCGCGTCAACGAGCACAGCTCGTGCGGCCGCGAGGTTCCGGTGATGCACTTCGACTTCGATGCCAGCGAGCAGATGTCGATTGAAATGATCCCGAAGGGTTCGGGTTCCGAGAACAATTCGTTCCTGAAGATGGCGATCCCGGCTGATGGGGTCGACGCGATCAAGACATTTGTGATCGACTGTGTATTGAATGCCGGAGGAAAAACGTGCCCGCCCACGATCGTTGGGGTCGGCATCGGCGGCACTTCCGATTTATGCATGCATCTCGCCAAGCGCGCAGCGGGCAGGCCGCTGGGCACGCGATGCACCGATCCCGGCGGCGCAGTGCTCGAGGCGGAACTGAGCAATGCGGTCAACTCGCTCGGGGTGGGGCCGCAAGGACTGGGTGGGGACAGCACCGCGTTTGCGGTTCACGTGGAGCTCGCAGCCACGCACATCACGATGAACCCGGTGGCGGTCAATATGCAATGCCATTCGGCCCGGCGAGCGCGTGCGACTTTCAGTCAACGCGGCATCGAGTACGGGTTTTAGGAATCAATGGCGCATCACGAACTAGTTACGCCTGTTACCGGGCAACAAGCACGTGCGCTCCGCATCAACGACACCGTCACGTTGCAACGTACGCTGTTCGGCATTCGTGATGCAACCCTGATTCATTTGTTCGACCGCGGCCGTATGACGCGCTTTGATTTGAACGGACACGCGGTGATTCACACGGCACCCAACGTGAAGGCGGTGCCGCGTTCGGTCGAGCATCCCGCCGGCTATGCGCCGTTGTGCGTCGGCACCACCACTTCGGCGCGAATGGAGCGGTTTACCCATGCGCTGATGAGCGAATACGGCGTACGCGTCATCATCGGCAAGGGCGGCATGGGTAAACAGACGCTTGCCGCATTCAGCGAGCTCGGCGGTGCATACCTCGCAGTGGTCGGCGGTGCGGCCGCGCTCGAGACCACGTGGATCGAGCGCATTGAAGATGTCGACATGGACGATCTGAATCCCGAATCACTGTGGCGCTTTGCGATCCGCGACTTCGGCCCGCTGCTGGTGGCGATGGACAGCTACGGCGGCAGTCTGTACGACGCGGTAGCCGACGCTGCGCAGGCGCGGCGCGCCGATGTCCTGCGGTCGCTTGGTGTAAGGACCTAGACGCTTGCTTCGGCTGCAAACAGACATTCTGATTCTTGGCTCCGGCGGGGCCGGCTTGTTCGCAGCATTGCACGCCCACCAGGCCGCACCTGAGTTGTCGATCACCGTCGCCGTCAAGGGTCTGCTGGGCAAATGCGGCTGCACTCGCATGGTGCAGGGCGGCTACAACGTTGCGCTGGCCGCCGATGATTCAGTCGAGCGGCACTTCATGGACACGATTCAGGGCGGCGCGTGGCTGCCCGACCAAGACCTCGCCTGGACGCTGGTGTCGAGTGCGGTCGAGCGTGTGCGCGAGCTCGAAAACGAACTCGGATGCCTGTTCGACCGCAACGCTGACGGCACCATTCATCAGAAGGCATTTGCCGGGCAGACCTTCGACCGTACCGTGCACAAAGGCGATCTAACCGGCATCGAGATCATCAATCGTCTGGCCGAGCAGGTGTGGGCCCGCAACATCGCCCGGCTCGAGGACCATCGCGCCATCGCGCTGATCAAGACGCCCGGCGGCGACGCGCTCGCGGGCGTGCTCCATATCGATATGCGCACGGGAGAGTTTGTATTTGTGCAGGCGCGTGCGGTGTTGCTTGCGACTGGCGGTGGCCCGACGATGTACAAGTACCACACGCCTTCGGGTGATAAAAGCTGCGACGGACTGGCGATGGCATTGCGAGCCGGACTGACATTGCGCGATATCGAAATGGTGCAGTTTCATCCGACCGGACTGCTGGCGGGGCAAGACACGCGGATGACGGGCACCGTGCTGGAAGAAGGCCTGCGCGGCGC
Organism: Burkholderiaceae bacterium; assembly: GCA_013696665.1. Taxonomy (GTDB): domain Bacteria; phylum Pseudomonadota; class Gammaproteobacteria; order Burkholderiales; family Burkholderiaceae_F; genus JACCZX01. The sequence goes on from JACCYC010000193.1 coordinate 6,037, forward strand.
CGGCGGATATTTATTGAACGGTGCGCGCGAGCGGTTCATGCATCTGCACGACGCTCGCGCAGAGCGAGCGACGCGAGATATCGTGTCACGCGCGATCTTTGCGGAAATGCGCGCCGCCAACACCACACCAAACGGCGGCGTGTATCTGCAAATGAGTCATCTTGGCGCGGCGCAGGTTCGAGCAGCGTTCAAGGGCATGGTCGAGCGCTGCGCCGATTGCGGATTTGATCTGGCGGCGGGGATGGTCGAAGTGGTACCGACCGCGCACTACATGATGGGCGGCGTGCTTTTCAACGGTGATTGCAGCACGTCGCTGCCGGGTCTGTTTGCGGCGGGTGAGGATACCGGCGGCGTGCATGGCGCGAACCGTCTGGGTGGAAACGGCGTGGCTAACTCCACCGTATTCGGCGGCATCGCGGGTGATGCGATGGCGGCGTGGGTGCGGCGCAGCGATCTGTACCCTTCGCCCGATGAATCCGCAATTACGCAGGCCATTGTCGAGGCCGAACGCCCGTTTCATTGCAGCCCGGGCGATATCGAGGAAGTTCGCGAAGCGCTGCTCGAGTGCATGTGGGAAGACGTTGGCATCGTTCGGGACG
>JACCYC010000220.1 GCA_013696665.1 Burkholderiaceae bacterium
AGCGTGGTAATCATGAAGATGCAGAAATGGATCGGATCCATCCCGATCTGCTTCGCGAGCGGAAACAGCAGCGGTCCGAGGACCACGATGTTGGGGCTCGCCTCCATGAACATTCCGGCGACCATCCATATGACCAACATCAGCAGAATGATCTGTACCCGAGTGGTACCCATGCCGGTTACCCAAGCAACGAACTGCTGCGGGACATTGAGGACGGTGAGCGCCTGCGCGAAAAGCAAAGCGACGGCGATGATCGGCAGGATGACGCCGCACACACGCGCGCTTGTGCCCAGCATCGCGGGCAGGTCGCGGATCGAAAGCTGCCGGTCCCGCATCCCGATGCCGATGGCCACCGCCACCGCGACCGCGGCGGACTCGGTGGGCGTGAACACGCCGGTGTAGATCCCGCCGAGAATGATCACCGGTATCGTCAGCGCCCAGCGAGCCTCCAGAAGTGCGTGCCACCAGTTCGACAATGAGAAACGCGCGGTGGACTGTTCGTAACCCCGCAGGCGATTGATGATTGCGTTCGTGACCATGACCGCGAGCAGCACCATCCCGCCCGGAACGAATGCTGCCTGGAACAGTGTGGCCGACGAGATCCCGAGCACGAGACCGATGATGATGTAGGCGATCGACGGCGGTATCAGGATCCCGGTGCACGCACCCGCTGCAACCAGCGCGCACGCGTATGCACGCGGATAACCTTTCTGCTGCAGGCGATCCATCGTGAGGCGACCGACGGCCGCAGCATCGGCTGCATCGGATCCGGAGATGCAGGAGAACAAGCCGCACCCCATCACGGTCGAGGTCCCAAAGCCCGAGCGGAAGCTCCCGAAGCTCGCTTCGGCGAAATTGAGCAGCTTGATTCCGAGGCCACTGCGCACCATCGCATCCCCGGTCAGAATGAATAACGGGATTGCGATCAGTGCAAAGCTGTCGACGCCCTCGAACAGCGCTTCGCCAATCAGCGTGAGCGGCAGCGCGCCGGTGCTCGCGAGCATGGCTACCGTGCCCAGACCCATCGCCACCCAGAACGGCACGCCCAGCGCGAGTAGCACGACCATTGCGACGACCGACAGAGCGATCGCCATCGCTATTCTTCGAACATCGTCTTGCCAACGTAAGGCTCGGTGCCGTCAATCAGATTGCGTACATCGCGTCGCAGCGCCTGGAGGCTTCGCCAAATGACGAGCGCAAACCCGATCGGCACCGCTGCTTCAAACCACGCCTTGTTGACGCGCAAGACGGGGGTGGTGCCTTCGAAATGAAGGAGCTGCTGGATAGTGTGTGTCGACCAGTACAGCGCAATACACGCAAACGTGATCGTGGCCAACTCTCCAAAGATGTACAGCACGCCTTTGGTCGAAGGGTTGACGCGACTCAGCACGATGTCGAAGCGCACGTGCGCGCGCTCACGCACTGCATACGCCGCACCGATCCAGCCCAGATAGATGAATGCATAGCGCGCCACCTCTTCCGCCCAGGCGGAGGAATAATTGAGCAGGAAACGACGCGCGACTTCCTGCACGATGATGAAGCAGATGAATGTGTAGAAGGCGAGCATCGACCAGCGCTCCGCGTTCTGGTCGAGCTGCCTTAAGAATCGTGTCATTGCGCAGGAGTCGCCACGGCGGAGCGCTTGAGCGCCCCGTCGCGATTAGAGATGGATGCTTCGGTGTGGGCTGGCCGTCGCGCCTGCGCAGGCTCAGCTGGTGAATTCACTCACCGTGATCGGCCCTTTGGTGTTCGCCGCCGCTTTGAGCTTCTCGAAGTTGGCGACCGAGCCCGCGAACTTCACCTTGAATTCCTCCCACTCTTTGCGCGGCTCGCCGCACGCTTCTACCCATTGCTTGTACTCCGACGCATTAACCGCATAGAACTGCGCACCCGCTTTCTTGAATTCGGCGATCGACACCGCACGGGCCTTCTCGATCTGCGCGAACGACTCCTGTTGCGTGCGCTCGGCAGCCGCATCGAATGCGGTCTGAAGGTCTTTGGGCAGCGCCTGGTACCACCCGGCATTCGCCGCGAACATCTGCGCGTCGGAGACCGAGCGAACGACGGTAAGGTGGCCGAGAATGTCGGTAAATCCGAACGTGTAAAGCGGCGCGATCGCGGGATCGAGTCCGTCGGCCACGCCTTGCTTCATCGCCGTGGCTGTCTCACCCCATGGCACGACGGTCGGATTGGCTCCGGCAAGCCGGTAGAACGTCTGCAGCAATTGCGACGGAGGAACCCGCATCTTCATTCCCTGCATATCGCCCGGCACCTTCACCGGACGGAAGCCCTTACGGCTTGAGATGGTGCGCGAGTCCATCGTGAAGTAGAAGATGGGCTGATAGCCTCGCTGTGTGACCTTAGGTGTGATCTCGTCGTTCCACGCGCGCGAAGTGACGAGATTAGCGAACTTCTGGTTCTCGCCGCACCAAAATGGAATGTTGATCAGATCCACTGCCGGTGCGTACGGGGAAAAATTCGATAGCGAAACCCCACCGCCTTGCACCGTTCCGCCCTGAATCTTCTGCGCGAGCGCGGCGCCGATGCCAAGCTGCCCTGCCGGATGAAGCTTCACATAGATGGCGTTCTTCGACGATGCTTCAAGGTTCGACTTGAATTGCGACTGCGGGATCGGCAGGTGGGACCAGTCTTCGTTCTTGTATTCAGTCGCAAAGAGCATCGTCGATTTCGCGGCCTTCTGCTTCGCCTCCTCGTCGGCCGCGGTTTGCGCGATCGCATCGTCGGACCACAAATAACCGCCGATTGACCCGAGCACCGCGGTCGTGAAGCCGTAACGACCGCAAATCTCAAGGAACCGACGCCGCTCGGGATTTGTCTGTTCCGCAATTCTGGACTGCTTCATATTGGATCTCTCCTTTGCTGTGGGTCGTTGCGTGCCTCGATAACGAGCACGCCGGCGACGAAGAATATGACCGCGGCCAGGACGACGACAAACTCACCGATATTGCCGAGACGCCAAGGAACGGAGAACTGCAAGAGTACCGCGGCTTTGCCGACCAGCACGTCAACGACGTAGAGGATCAGCAAGGAGGCGGCAACGCGGAAACAGATCAATGCAGCTGGTGGAGTAGTTACCGACGACGGGGCCATGAATCTCCACATCCAAGGCGCTACAGGCACGCACCGCGAGGGCGCTCGTCCGCGTTTGTAGGCGCGAGCAGTCTATCCGGGCGCCCGCGCGGGGTCAACGCGTCGGGCCCCATTGCCATGGTGGACGGGGTTGTCGATCGATGCGGCAAGCAGATAGTCGGCGAGCACGATTGCGATTGAAGTCACCCGTGAAATGCAGATTGATGTCTGCATCGGCCGACCTGCGCGCAACCGCCGCCGCCGCGCTTCATGGCGAACACGCAACCGATCCAGGGGCCTCGCGCAAGCAGATGATCGTGCGATTGCCAATGCTATCGTTCAGCATGGTCCTGCTACTTCGCAGTCAGCTCATCGAATTGCGAATGGCTTACCTCGACGCTACATGCAGCGCGGCGCTCTAGGGTGATAAAAGCTCTGGATGCAAAAGCGAACTCCAGCTCGGGATAACCGCCTGGCCCCTGCAGTGGGCCCGATCTCGGCTAACGGCACTTGTACGGTAGTTAATCCGTGCGCGCTTGGCGGGTTGTCGGCTGGTTGACACCCGCATGGACGATCAGTACGACTACATCGTGGTGGGCGCAGGGTCAGCTGGCTGCGTGCTGGCGGGACGGCTGTCAGAAGATCCGGGAACGCGCGTGCTGTTGCTCGAAGCGGGTCCGCCCGACCGTTCGATCTGGATTCACTTGCCGATCGGTTACGGCAAAACGATGTGGGACCCCCGCTACAACTGGTGCTTTCATACCGACCCCGAGCCCCACATGAACGGGCGCCGGCTTTACTGGCCGCGCGGCAAGACGCTCGGCGGATCCAGCGCAATCAATGGTCTGATTTATGTACGTGGCCAGCGTGAAGACTACGACCACTGGCGCGCGCTGGGCAACACGGGGTGGGGCTACGACGACGTGCTGCCGTACTTTATTCGCAGCGAATGCAACGAACGCGGCGGCGGGCCGTTTCACGGGGGCGCTGGCCCCCTGCGCGTATCTGACATCGCGCACAAGCACGTTCTGATCGATGCTTTCGTCGACGGCGCCGCATCGCTCGGCGTGCCGCGCAACGACGATTTCAATGGCGGCACGCAAGAAGGGGCGGGTTACTTTCAGCTGACCACACACAAAGGCTGGCGCAGCAGCGCGGCGACCGCGTATCTGAAGCCGGCGCGCCATCGGCCCAACCTGCGCGTCGAAACCAGCGCGTACACAACGGGGTTGCTGCTCGACGGGCGGCGCGCCACAGGTGTCAGTTACCGACAACACGGACGCAACATCGATGCACATTGCACACGCGAGGTCCTGCTGGCAGCGGGTGCGATTCAGTCGCCGCAGATATTGCAGTTATCGGGAATCGGCCCGCCGGCTTGCCTCGCGCAGCACGGCGTTGATGTGGTCCACGATCTGCCGGGCGTCGGTGAAAACTTGCAAGACCATCTGCAGGTCCGGCTGGTGTACAAATGCACACAACCGATCACCACCAACGATGAGCTACGTTCGATCATCGGCCGCATCAAGATCGGACTGCAGTGGCTCTTTGCACGGCGCGGCCCGCTTGCGGTTGGGATTAATCAGGGGGGTTGCTTCATGTCGGCGCTGGGGTCGGAGTCGGCGACGCCCGACATCCAGTTTCATGTGGCCACGCTGTCGGCCGATGTGGCGGGCGGGGTGGTACATCGGTTCTCCGGCTTCACGCTTTCGATATGTCAGTTGCGGCCGGCTTCACGCGGGCGAGTTGCGATTAGTTCGCGCGATCCGATGCAGCCACCGTCAATGCGCCCGAATTATCTGAGCGAACCAATCGACCGTCGCACGACGGTGGCAGGGATGCGAGTGGCGCGTGCCATTGCCGGGTCGACTCCGATGCGGCCGTTTGTGCGGCGTGAAGTCAGCCCGGGGCCGCAGGCTATTGACGACGATGCGCTGCTGGAGTTCGCCCGGGATCGCGGCGCGACGATCTTTCATCCGTCGGGTACCTGCAAGATGGGCAACGATCGGCTCGCCGTAGTCGACGCGCGGTTGCGGGTGCATGGACTCGCGGGCCTGCGAGTGGTCGACTGCTCGATCATGCCGACTCTGGTCAGCGGCAACACCAATGCGCCGGTGATCATGATTGCCGAGAAGGCGGTCGACATGATTCGCGAGGACTCTGCACGAGTGTAGGATTGAAAATCTGCTGATCCCTCAGCCCGCAGCATCAGGAGACAACCATGGGCCACGCCGAAACAACGCTCCAGGACGCGCCGCACGCGAGAACGATCTCGATGGACGAGTACTGGATGCCGTTCACGCCGAATCGCGATTTCAAGCACGAGCCCAAGATGGTCGTGCGCGCCGAAGGCATGTATTTATGGAACGAGCGCGGCGACCGGCTGATCGATGCGTAGAGCGGCCTGTTCTGTGTCAACGCCGGCCACTGTCGCAAAGAGATCGCACAGGCAGTTGGCGCGCAGCTTAACGAGCTCGACTTCATAGCGCCGTTCACCCGCGGCCATCCAAAGCAGTTCGAGCTTGCAAGCCGGGTCGCCGCGCTGACGCCGGGCGATCTGAATCGCATTTTCTTCACGAACTCAGGGTCGGAAGCCGTCGATACTGCGATGAAGGTCGCGCTCGCCTATTGGCAGGCAAAGGGGCAGGGCGGCCGCACGATGTTCATCTCGCGCGAGCGCGCCTATCACGGCGTCAACTTCGGCGGCGTCTCGCTGGCCGGGATCGCGAATAACCGGCGCCGGTTCGGCCCGACACTGCCCGGCATTGCTCACATGCGGCATACGCATATCAAGGAGAATTTCTTTCAACCTGGCGAGGGTTCCCACGGCATCGAGCTTGCCGACGATTTGCTGCGCTTCATTAACTTGTATGGCGGCGAGAACATCGCGGCGTGCTTCGTCGAGCCGATCGCGGGTTCAACGGGTTGCCTGGTTC
>JACCYC010000229.1 GCA_013696665.1 Burkholderiaceae bacterium
AGCAATACAACGCTAACTTGCCCAAGCTGACGGCCTTCTGGACGGGGCTGGCACAAAATGTCGCGCTTTATGCAAAGTTCAAAAAGGTCGCTGCCGCGAAAGATTTTGACCAATGGCAAGCTGAGCGACGCAAGGTCATAGAGAATGAGCTGCGCGACTTTCGGCTTGGCGGCGCCGAATTGCCGGCCGCCAACATGGAGCGCTTCCGTCAAATGCGCGAGCGCGAAGCGCAGATATCGACGCGCTTTGCCGAAAACGTTCTTGATGCATCAAACGCGTTTGCGCTGTATGTCGAAGATTCTGCCGCCCTCGCAGGTGTTCCCAACGACGCAATGGAAATGTTGCGTGAAGACGCGGCCGCGGACGGAAAGCCCGGTTACAAGATCTCGCTGCAGTATCCAAGCTACGCCGCCATCATCGACTACGCAGACGATAGATCTCTGAGGCGACAGCTTTATCGGTCGTACTCGACACGCGCTTCGGAGTTTGGCAATCCGGACTGGAACAACGGGCCGCTTGTGATCGAACTGCTTCAACTGCGGCACGAGCACGCGCAGCTGTTGGGCTACAAAGACTTCGCCGAAGTATCGCTGGTGCCGAAGATGGCCCAAAGCCCAAGCGAAGTCGTCGACTTCCTGCGTGACCTTGCGCGGCGTGCAAAACCGTACGCCGAGCGCGACATGGCGGAGCTGCGTGAATTTGCCGCCAGTCACCTGCACATCACCGATTTGCAGCCGTGGGATGCCGCGTATGCAAGCGAAAAATTGCGCGAGCAGCGCTACTCCTACTCCGAGCAGGAACTCAAGCAGTACTTTACTGAGCCTCGCGTGCTGGCAGGACTCTTCAAGGTTATCGAAACATTGTTTTCGGTCGACATTCGCAAAATGGTGGCACCCGTTTGGCACCGCGACGTTAGTGTTTATCAGATTGAAGATCAGAACGGCCGCCTGCTCGGCGAGTTCTATCTCGATCTCTATGCGCGCGACCATAAGCAGGGAGGTGCGTGGCAAGACGACGCACGCAGTCGACGCAAGCTACGAACTGATCTGATGACGCCGGTCTCGTTCCTGACTTGCAATTTTTCGCGCCCGGCGGGCGGCAGGCCCGCAACGTTAAAGCACGACGACGTGCTGACGTTATTCCATGAGTTCGGTCATGGGCTGCATCACATGCTGACGCGCGTTGACGAGCCCGCGGTCGCGGGGATTCAGGGTGTCGAGTGGGACGCGGTCGAGTTGCCTTCTCAGTTCATGGAGAACTTTGCGTGGGAATGGGAGGTTTTGCAGATGCTGACCGCGCATGCCGACACCGGCGCCCGGCTGCCACGCGCCTTGTACGAAAAGATGTTGGCTGCAAAAAACTTCCAAAGCGGCCTTTTCACCGTGCGCCAGCTGGAATTTGCGTTGTTCGACATGTTGCTGCACTCGCGCTCCGATATTGGCGACGAGGCAGCTTTGATGAAGCTTCTGGCTGAGGTGCGGCAGGAGGTTTCGGTCTTGGTTCCGCCTGAATACAACCGCTTTCCGCATGCTTTCTCACACATCTTCGCGGGCGGTTACGCCGCAGGCTATTACAGCTACAAGTGGGCCGAAGTCTTGTCGGCCGATGCGTTTTCGGCGTTTGAAGAAAATGAGGAGGGTGGCGTGCTGAATGCAGATACAGGTCGTCGCTTTCTCGACGAAATACTTGCTGTTGGAGGAAGCCGCCCTGCCATGCAGTCGTTTGTTGCGTTCCGCGGGCGCAAACCCTCGATTGACGCGCTGCTGAGGCATCACGGGATGGTCAACTGATGAAGAACCGATACGTTGGGCTGTCCGTTGTTCTGGCCGTTGCACTGCTTTCCGCGGTCACGCCGGCAGCCGCGCAATACCGCTGGATCGACTCAACCGGGCGCGTGAACTATGGCGACGCGCCGCCGCGGGATGCCAAGAGCATCTCGCGAATGGATGGACGCCCCATCACGGATCGCTCTGATTCGGCGGGGGACATGCCGTTCGATCTTCGCAAGGCGATGCAAACCTTCCCCGTAACGCTTTACACCGCGTTGGATTGCGGCCCCTGCGAATCGGGGCGTGCGTGGTTGAGGCAGCGCAACGTTCCGTTTCAGGAAGTCGTGGTTGATACGGATGTCGACGCCGAGGAAATGAACCGCCGCGTGGGCACGACGTCGGTTCCAGTGATGGCACTGGGCCGTACCACGCATTTAGGATTTCGTGAGTCCGCCTGGTCGCTGGCTCTTAACGCGGCGGGTTATCCGGAAAAAATCGTTTTGCCATCGACCTACAAAGCCCCAGCGCCCCAGCCTATTTTCCCTGCCGCTACGACCGATCGCCCTGCGTCGAGCGCGCCACCTCCCAAGAGCTAGTCCAGGAGCACCCGATGAGATTGCCGATGACTTTGTCGAAATTAATGGCCGCTTCGCTGATCGTACTGCTGCACTCGGCGGCGCTGGCGCAAGCGTACGGTGAGCCCGATAAAGAGATTCGAAAGTACCTATACCGCTGGACCGATGCACGCGCACAGATCAACTATGGGGACCGACCCCCTCCGGATGCGCAGAACCTGCTGCGCATCGATCTACTTCAGATTGGACAACAGGTGCAGTCGACGCTCCCTTATCAAGTGCGACGCGCGGCCGGTACGTATCCGGTCATGCTGTTTACCGCGGGCAAGTGCCCGCCGTGCAATACCGCTCGTGAGTTCTTGGTCAAGCGCGGTGTGCCGTTCGCCGAACGCACGATCGTCACGGGCGACGATTCGGTCGAACTCAAGCGGCTGACACAAGCCGAGGGAGTACCCGTCGTAACCGTCGGCACCGCTGCGTTGATTGGTTTCGACCCCGATGAGTGGAACCTGAGCCTTGATGCTTCGGGCTATCCCAAAACATCGCAATTGACCGTCAGTTTTAAACAGGAGCCCGCTCGTCCGTTGACCCAGAAAGAAAAGCCTCCGGCTGCGGTGGCAGCTCAGTAGTCCGAACTCACTTGTGTTGCGCGTCGGGTGGCTCGCTCGCGGCCATCTCAAGGCGTCGGCGATACGGCTCGATCACCTGCTTGTCCAGCCAACGCGAGAACTTGTGCGCATCGATGTCGGTGCGGCGATCGAGCCAAGCCTTGATTCCAATTTCGGAGAACGTAAGTAGCCGCGAGTGCGGCAATCGGACCAGCCCATCGCGGCCCGCTATCTGCCGTATACGTCCGGCATCACGCTGGCGTCCGTGGAGGTCGAGCGCGTCGAATACGTCGTCCGCCACGACCCAGATGCGGTCGCGGTGAAGCAGAATTCTTATCTGGCGCCCGTTAAACTCATAGTACGCACCGTTCCACTCGCCCCACGCGCTCTGAGACTGCCAATTCCATAACGCACGCACGCCGCGGTACACGGGCCATAGCAGCCACAGGCCCCAAAAGGGCGCCACCAGGATCAGACTCAGGACGCCAGTCCCATGACCGATGTCGTTGAGCAACAGCGCGCCGCCGACGAGACCCCATGCGAGCCACAGCGTCCAGCCCCAGCGAATGACGCGCGCATCGGGGTCATGCTCGAGCCACGTGGTTACCCGGGTCATCAACGCAACGTCAAATACATCAGAGCTTGTCGGCGGGCTGTTGCGTGAACGCCGGCGCGCCGCGCCTGCGCCGACGCTTCAAGCGTTGTTCGAGCGCATCGACGTACGTATAGATCACCGGTACCACGACTAGGGTCAGCAGTGTCGAGGTGATAACCCCCCCGATGATCGCGCGCCCCATCGGCGCCTGCTGCTCGGAGCCTTCACCCAGCCCTATCGCCAGTGGCAACATGCCGAAGATCATCGCCGCCGTGGTCATCAGAATTGGCCGTAGCCGAACCTGCCCGGCTGCAAGCAACGCTTCGTTGCGCCCAAGGCCATCGCGCTGGCCCTTGTTGGCAAAGTCGACCAGCAAAATCGCGTTCTTCGTTACAAGCCCCATCAGGAACACGATGCCTATCATCGAAAATATATTCAGCGTCGTTTTCGTGATCAGGAGTGCCAGCATGACGCCAACGATCGACAGCGGCAGCGAAGCCATAATGGCCAAGGGCTGCAGAAAACTGCCGAATTGCGATGCCAGCACGATGTAGATAAAAATCACCGCGAGCGCGAGCGCGCCAAAAATAGCGGCGTTGACTTCTTCCTGTTCGCGGATCTGCCCGCCAATGTCAAACCGCAGGCCCGCAGGCAATGGGTACGACTTCACCAGTTCCTGGACTTCCTTGCCGGCGTCCCCTGATGGACGGCCCTGCACGTTCGCCCACAACGCAATTCTTCGCTGCAAGTCCTGGCGCCGTATGTTCTCGGGATTAAATGTGCGCTCGATCGTTGCAATAGATCGCAGCGGAATGACTTCGGGCGTCCCGTCGGTCATTTGGCGGCCCGTTGCAATGTTCAATCCGGAGATATCGTCCACCACGGTGCGGCTGGCGCGCGGAATCTGCGTAATCA
>JACCYC010000240.1 GCA_013696665.1 Burkholderiaceae bacterium
GATCAAGATCAATCAGATTGGCACGCTAACCGAAACATTTGCCGCGATTGAAATGGCCAAGCGCGCGGGTTACACATCGGTGATCAGCCATCGCTCGGGCGAAACCGAAGATACGACAATCGCCGATATTGCGGTGGGAAGCAACGCGCTGCAGATCAAGACCGGCTCGATGAGCCGGTCCGACCGCGTCGCGAAGTACAACCAGCTGTTGCGCATTGAAGAAGACTTGGGTGACATTGCGAGTTATCCGGGACGCGATGCTTTCTACAACCTTCGTTGACGCTTCGCGATAGCGACGATGAGGTTGCTGGCTCCTTTTCTGCTGGCCCTTCTGGTTGCGATTCAATGGCCGCTGTGGTTTGGCAAGGGCGGGTGGCTTCGAGTCTGGGATCTTGACCGCCAGCTGAACGCGCAGCGTGGAACCAACGGGGTATACAACGCACGCAATGCCGAGCTCGCCGCCGAAGTCGCGAGTTTGCGTGAAGGCCGCGAGGCAATCGAGGAGCGCGCGCGCTATCAGCTCAATATGGTGCGCGACGGTGAGGTGTTCTTTCAGCTCGTCGTGCCGAAGCCGCAGGCTAATGTAAGCGCCCCTGCGCGCTGATCCGAGCCCTGCTTCCTTATATGAACTTGCATCGTCTATTAAAGGAACGTGAAGCCCGCGCTGCACCGATTCGGGTTGGATTGATCGGCGCCGGCAAGTTCGGTTCGATGTATCTGTCACAGGTGCGCCATACGCCGGGTGTGAGAATGGCTGCGATCGCCGATCTCGATCCGGAGCGCGCGCGCCGGTCTCTGCAGAACGTCGGCTGGTCCGACAGCGCCATTCAATCGTTAAGTTTTTTCTCCGACGCGCGCGAACTGATAGAGCATCCAGGGGTCGATATCGTCATCGATTCCACGGGTTCTCCTGCTGCAGGAATTGCGCACGTTCTAGCGTGTTGCGAGCATCGCAAGCATATTGTGATGGTCAACGTCGAAGCCGATGCCCTTGCCGGGCCGTTGTTGGCGCAGCGGGCACGCGAGGCCGGAATCGTGTATTCGCTGGCGTACGGCGACCAGCCCGCGCTGATCTGCGAATTGGTCGACTGGGCACGCGCGTGCGGGCTCGAAGTGATCGCCGCCGGCAAGGGCACGAAGTATCTGCCTGCATATCACGCGTCGACCCCGGACACGGTGTGGGGGTACTACGGCTTGACCGCGGATGACGCGCGCGTCGGCGGATTAAACGCCCAAATGTTCAACTCGTTTTTGGACGGCACCAAGAGTGCGATCGAAATGTGCTCGGTGTCGAACGTCACTGGGCTGATCGCGCCCGACGGTTTGTCTTTCCCGCCGTGCGGTGTTGATGAGCTGCCGCAATTGCTCCGCCCTCAGACCGAGGGGGGTGTGCTACACCATCGGGGACAAGTCGAAGTGATTTCAAGCCTGCAGCGCGATGGCAAGCCGGTCCATCGCGATTTACGCTGGGGTGTTTATGTCGTGTTTGCCGGCGGCAGCGAATATGTCGAGCGCTGCTTCAAAGAATATGGGCTCGTGACCGATACGAGCGGACAGTATTCCGCTCTCTACAAACCCTTCCATCTGATCGGACTCGAGCTCGGCATCAGCGTTGCCAGCGTCGGCTTGCGCAATGAACCCACCGGTGCGCCGATCGGCTTCAACGCAGATGTGGTGGCGACGGCCAAGTGCGATCTGTCTGCAGGTGCAATGCTGGACGGTGAGGGTGGCTACACCGTGTACGGCAAGGTGATGCCGGCCAAAGAGTCATTGCGCATTGGTGGTCTGCCTCTGGGGCTCGCGCACAAGATGAAGCTCGTCAATGCTGTAGCAGCCGGTCAGCAAGTGCGCTGGGGCGACGTGCAGATCGACGAAGATCAGCCTGCAGTAGCTTTCCGGCGGTCGATGGAGCGCACCGCCGCGATTTCCCGCAGCGAAGCGATTGAAGCGTTGTATTAGGGCTGCTACTCGTCGCATTCGTCGGCCTCTGAACGAGCTAAGCTTTTTACGTCGATCCAGTCCGCGCGAGTAGCCCTCTGCCCGTTGATCCTCTCTTAGACTTCGAGATCGCACGACGTCTTTCCGCCGCTGCGACTGACGGGTAGGCTTGAAACCGGGTAAACCTTGGCATGCGATGAAACACCTCACCGAAAGGAACGTCATGCAATCTATGAATCGTTTTATCGCAGCTTTCGTCCCACTGTTTGCCACTTGCTTCATTAGTGTGGCACCGCAGCTCGCCGATGCGCAGTCCCGAGCGCGCTCCGCCCCCGCTATTACAAGCTTTCAGGTCGACATGAGCGACCAGCTTGCGCCAGGTAGCGAAATCGACTTCACGCTCGAAGGCACGCCGGGCGGGCAGGCCAGTGTGCGCCTCGGCGGCGTCAAGAGAAATATTGTTTTGCGCGAAGTTGACAGTGGCGTTTACGAAGGTAGTTACACCTTGAGCCGTCGCGATCAGG
>JACCYC010000293.1 GCA_013696665.1 Burkholderiaceae bacterium
GCGAGCAACTAATCGATGCCTATTCTGGTTGACCCCGATGCGCGCTTTGCTTCGACCGTTCAGGTGGTCGTGATTGGTGCCGGCGGAGCAGGGGTGACTGCATCACTCGCTGCCAGCAGTGCGGGTGCCAGCGTGCTGCTGCTCGACCGCGACGCCACCCCGGGAGGCGCGACGGCGTGCTCCTCAGGCATGGTGCCCGCCGCCGGGACCGAAGCACAAATCGCGCGCGGCATTGCCGACTCAGCGCAAAAATTTGCCGAGGATATTCAGACCAAGGCGAATGGTTCTGCGGATGCGGTGCGCGTCAAGGCCCTTACGGTTGCGTCCGCGCAGGTGCTCGAGTGGCTGCATAAGCAGCACAAGATTCGCTTCGATCTGGTCGAAGGCGTTGCTCCGGGGCATTCGGTGCCGCGGATGCATGCGTTGGCCGATCGCGGAGGTGCGACGCTGCTATCGGCGATGTATTCAGCACTGGGTGCGCACGGAGTGCGAATGCGCACGAGTGCGGAGGTCGTTGATCTGGTCGTCGACAACGCAAAGAGGATTCTCGGAGTTCGCTACAAGCGCAACGGCACCGTCGAGGCCGTGGGATGTGAGGCATTGATACTCGCGTGCAACGGGTTTGCCGGCAACCCCGAGCTGATAGCCCAATACCTGCCCGACGTGCGCGCGCTGCCGTTCGCCGGTCATGAGGGAAGCCAGGGCGAGGCGCTTTCGTGGGGAACCGAGCTCGGCGCAAAGCTGGCGGACATCGACGGCTTTCTGGCCCACGGAGCCGTAGTGCTTGCGCATCGATTACCCCTGCCGTGGTCGCTGATGACCGAAGGTGCGGTTCAGGTGAATCGCGATGGCGAGCGTTTTATCAACGAGCACGAGGGATACTCCGAGTCGGCGTTGTTCGTGCTCGCTCAACCCGCATCAATGGCTTTCATGATTTACGACGAGCGAGTCCACGAGATTGGTTTGACGATGCCCAACTATGCGACTGCGGTGACCTCACGCATCGTTAAACGCGGTGCCTCGCTGCGTGATCTTGCTGATCAGCTCGGCGTACAGCGGGATGGTTTGGAAGCGACCATCGGGCTGGTCAATGCGTTGGCTTTTGATGATGCTGCAGATGAATTTGGGCGGAAATTTCGCGCAACCCAGATGCTGCTGGGACCTTATTACGGTGTGCCCGTCACTGCTGCGCTACTTGGAACCGAAGGCGGTCTTGCAGTCGACGTTTCAGGTCGCGTCATGCGCGACGATGGATCGCTCTTTTCGAATTTGTTTGCGGCCGGTGGGGCCGCACGTGGAGTCTCGGGCGACGCGGCGGGTGGTTATCTGGAAGGCAATGGTCTTTTGAGTGCTGTCGTCGGCGGTTATCTTGCAGGCAGGGGGGCAGCAGAAGTGGTCGCGCGGTAATCGCGTATGGCGGGTCGCTACGTAGGCGGCAGTGCGCGCGGCTTGCGGCTTTCGTCGGTAGCGACATAGACCAATGTTGCCTCGGTCACTTTGACGACTTCCTTCTGCAACCGGTTTCGCTCAACGTAGACCTCGACGTCGACAGTGATCGAAGTGGTACCGAGTTTTACGATATCGGCATAGAAGCTGACAAGATCACCGACAAACACCGCGTGTTTAAAAACAAACGATGTCACGGCAACCGTTGCGACGCGCCCACCCGCGCGGCGCGCTGCGGGAATTGCGCCGGCGACGTCAACGTACGACATGATCCAGCCGCCGAACACGTCTCCATGCACATTTGCATCGGCCGGCATCGGCATCATGCGCAGCATTGCGACGCGGTCAACAGGGAGCTGATTGGACTCGGACATGGCTACCGGATAATGAATCGATGCGAAGCGTAACTGTTTAACCATGCGCTGGTCCCCACCTCGAGAGGCGCTGCCGGCCGACCGCGCGGATCGCAACGACTGGAAAGCGCTTAAGACCCTGCTGCCGTATCTGTGGGCATACAAGGGCCGCGTGCTGTTTGCGCTTGCCTGCCTGGTCGCGGCGAAGCTTGCAACCGTCTCGGTGCCCATTCTGCTGAAGAACATTGTCGATGGGCTGTCGCCCGCCGTGCAGTCGGTCGGCGCTGTTCTGTTGGTGCCGATGGCGCTGATCGTCGGCTACGGTGTGCTGCGGCTTTCCACATCGCTATTCACCGAGTTGCGCGAGTTTTTCTTCGTCAAGGTCACGCAGGCGGCCACTCGCACGCTGGCGCTGAAAACGTTTCGCCATCTTCTCTCATTGTCGTTGCGCTACCACCTGGAACGTCGCACCGGAGCCGTCACACGCGAGATCGACCAGGGCATACGCGGAATTTCTTCGTTGATCAGCTTCACGCTCTATTCCATCCTGCCAACGCTGATCGAGATTGCGCTGGTGTTTGGCTACCTGCTCTGGAACTACGAGATCTGGTTCGCCGCGATCGTCGGTGTAAGCCTGACCGTTTACATCACGTTCACGGTGGCGGTCACCAACTGGCGCACGGCGCTGCGGCGGCGCTGGAACGAGTTTGAGAGCAAGGCGCAGTCGCGCGCGGTCGATTCCTTGCTGAACTTCGAGACGGTCAAATACTTTGGCAACGAGAACTACGAGGCGCGACGCTATGACGAAACTCTGGCCGACTCTCAGCGCACCGCGGTGCTTTCTCAGCAATCGTTGAACGTTTTAAACGCGGGTCAGCAGGCGCTGATCGCCGTGGCGCTGACGCTGATCCTGTGGCGCGCAGCATTGGGCGTGGCGGAAGGACGAATGACCATCGGTGATCTGGTGCTGGTCAACGCCTTCATGATCCAGTTGTACATCCCGATGAATTTTCTCGGCGTGATTTATCGTGAGATCAAACAAAGCCTGGCCGACATGGATCGCATGTTCATGTTGCTCGAGCAGAACCGCGAGATCGCTGACGATCCAGACGCTCGGCCGCTCGCGTTACGTACGGCCGAGGTGCGTTTCGAGCATGTCGATTTTTCATACGACATCCGTCGTCAGGTCCTGCATGACGTGAGCCTGACCATCGCCGGCGGGTCCACGACCGCTGTGGTCGGATCAACCGGCTCGGGCAAATCGACGCTGGCGCGGCTTCTGTTCCGTTTTTATGACGTCGATGCGGGCCGCATTCTGATTGACGGCCAAGACGTGCGCTCGTTGAAACAGGAAAGTTTGCGCGCTGCGATCGGGATCGTTCCGCAGGACACGGTGTTGTTCAATGACACGATCGAATACAACATTGCCTATGGAAGACCGGGCGCCGGCCGCGAAGAGGTTGCAGAGGCAGCGCGCGCCGCGCACATTCATAAATTCATCGAATCGCTGCCCGACGTGTACGAAACCCGCGTCGGCGAGCGCGGACTGAAGTTGTCAGGCGGCGAAAAGCAGCGAGTGGCGATCGCGCGGACGCTGTTGAAGAATCCGGCAATCCTGGTATTTGACGAGGCCACGTCCGCGTTGGACTCGCGCACCGAACGCGTGATCCAGCAGGCGCTGGACAGCATTTCCGAAAGCCGCACGACGTTGGTAATCGCGCACCGGCTCTCAACGATCGTGCATGCAGATCAGATTCTCGTGATGGATCATGGCCGCATTGTCGAACGCGGGACGCACGCTGAATTGATTGCGCGTGGCGGGGTGTATGCGTCGATGTGGGAGATACAAAGTCGTGAGCAAGCGAAAATTGAAGCGACACTGGCGGCTGCGTAGCGCCGCTGGTTCCGACAGATCAGCAATCGCTCAAAGACTTTCGCCCACCGTGTTAACCCTCGCCCGGGTCAACGGCGCGCCTGTGCAGTCGTTTGTTAGACTGATTTCGATTCTTCCGAGGAGACCTTAGATGACGCTTTCCCGCATTCTGACCACACTTGCCAGCGTCGGCCTGGTGAGTTCCGTAAGTATGGGCGCAAACGCGCAGGAGCTGACCGGCACGCTAAAGAAAATCAAAGACACCGGTTCGATCACGATCGGCCATCGGGAGTCGTCAATACCGTTCTCGTATCTGGACGACAAGCAGCAGCCAGTCGGGTATTCGATGGAGCTTTGCAGCAAAGTGGTTGATGCGGTAAAGGCCGAGTTGAAGATGCCAGCCCTCAAAGTGGCGTATCAGCCAGTGACCTCGGCGAATCGGATCCCGCTATTGCAAAACGGCACGATCGATCTCGAATGCGGGTCGACCACAAACTCGGTGGAGCGCCAGAAGCAGGTGGCCTTTGGGCCAACGTACTTCGTGATCAATGTGTCGGCAGCCGTAAAGAAAGATTCGGGCATTAAGAGTTTTGCCGACCTTAACGGCAAGACGGTGGCTTCGACGTCGGGCACGACCTCGATTCCGCTGCTGCGCGGCTACGAGAAAGCCAAAGGAATCGATTTCAAGGAGCTGCAGGCAAAGGACCACGCTGAAGCCATGCAATTGGTTGCAACCGATCGCGCACAGGCTTTCATCATGGACGACATCCTGCTCGCGGGACAGATTGCGAACCAGCAGAATCCCGGCGCGTACAC
>JACCYC010000272.1 GCA_013696665.1 Burkholderiaceae bacterium
TCAACCCGCGGCAGTCTGACTATCGACAGCAGGCAGAAGCCATTGCACTGGCAACGGGCGGCGCAGACGTACTCACGGCAAGTCAGGACTTCGGAACATTGGCGGATGCCTTAAGCGGCGTCGCCACTGCATACGCAATGACCGGGTACGACCGTCAATTCGGGCCGCCGTTGCTTGACGTGCGCAGCGCTGCGCTGCAGTCAGCCCATGCGCTGAGCGAGCGCGGAGTGGGTGATATTGCATTTGTATTCGGCACCGAGCGCGACGGGCTGCGCAACGAAGACGTCGAACGCTGTCAGTTCAGCTGCGCAATTCCCGCTAGCGCAGAATTTTCGTCGCTGAATCTGGCGCAAGCGGTACAGATCGCGGCCTACGAGTGCCAGCTCGCGTTGCGTGGCGAGCCAGTCGTGCATGCCGAACAGATTCGTTTTGCCGAAACGGAGCCGCCGGCAAGCGTTAATGCGCTCGAGGGACTCTACATTCATCTTGAACAGGCAATGCTCGCGATCGGTTATCTCGACGCGAGCGAACCGAAGCGCCTGATGGCGCGTCTGCGCCGACTGTTCAATCGAGCGCGGCTGACGCAGACGGAACTTGACGTCCTGCGCGGTATTTGTGCAGCGATCATTCAATCGCGTAGCGATCGGATCGGGCGCAAGCGTTAGCCCCTCAACGCATGCGCTCGAAGAAGCCGAGCGCGTCGCTACAATCAGTGACCATGTTTACCCGCCTGCGCGAAGACATTGATTGCATTTTGCAGCGCGACCCCGCGGCACGATCGCGTTGGGAAGTTCTGACCTGCTACCCAGGCGTGCATTCGCTGTGGATGCACCGCATCGCGCAGGCGTGCTGGAGCCGGGATTTGTATTGGCTGGGACGCTTCATTTCGCACATTTCACGATTCCTGACCGGGATAGAGATTCATCCCGGCGCACAGATCGGTCGCTTCGTGTTCATGGATCACGGCATGGGCATCGTCATCGGAGAGACGGCCGTGGTGGGCGAGGGCTCGACGATCTACCAGGGCGTGACACTAGGCGGCACGTCGACGATCAAAGGCGCCAAACGTCACCCAACGCTCGGCCGCAACGTCATTGTTGGAGCGGGTGCAAAAGTGCTTGGCGGTTTTACGGTTGGCGATCGAGCTCGCATCGGTTCAAACGCGGTTGTGGTGAAAGAAGTTCCTGCAGGTGCAACCGCAGTAGGCAACCCGGCTCGCATTCTGCACAAGGAAACTGACGCACAGCGAGAAGAGGCAGCCAACGCGATGGGGTTTTCGGCCTACGGGATTACGCAGGAGGGAGATGACCCTCTGACCAAAGCCTTACATGGCTTGATCGATCATGCGACGGCTCAGCAGCGCGAAATCGAGCGTCTGATCACGGTACTGGAGCGCAACGGTATTTCGATGGATGACGTCAGTGACCAGGCGCCGAAAGTCGACGCGGCGCGACTTAATCGGCTGGTCGACGATTGATACCACCGCAACTTTGTTGATCGTTAAAAAACACCAGACGCGGCTCACCCGCGACGAAGTGTAGGTAGCCGCCACGTGGCTCGCTCGCGTCGACATCCCAATCGGGAAGCACCCACCGCTCGGCACTGGCACCGTCGAGATCGATTCGGTGCGCTGCGGGCCGGTGCGTGTGCCCATGAATAATTCGACGCACTCCGGCGTCTCGCAACGCCCTGCAGACCGCATCGGGCGTGACGTCCATGATGTCCATCGCCTTGGTTGCTTTTTCGGTATCGCTGCGCGTGCGTGCACTGCCGGCGATCGCAGCTCGCTCCTCAACGCTCTTCGTCAAGAACTCGCGCTGAAACTCGACACTTCGGACCATTGAGCGGAACTGCTGATACGCGACATCGCGCGTGCACCAGGCGTCGCCGTGCGACAGAAGGGTCTTCGCACCCACAACATCGACGACGATCGGGTCGGCCAGAAGCGTTGCTCCGGCGGCGAGGGTGAAGTCGTGACCCAACAGAGGATCACGATTTCCGTGCATCAGTAGCACGCGCTGGCCGGCCGACGACGCAGCGGCAAGCGCATCGACGACAGGCTTGGCAGCACTCGACGCATCGTCGCCAATCCAGAACTCGAACAGGTCGCCGAGAATGACCAGCTCGCGATACCGTGGCGCCTCCGATTGCATGAAGCTGAAAAAGCGCCGCGATGTTGCGGGGCGTTCGACTGTAAGGTGCAGATCGGAGATAAAAACGGGATCGAGCAACGGCTCGATCGATCCCGTGACCGCCAGCGCCGGCGGCGGCTCGATCAGGTTCAAATCACTTCGGCTCGTTCGATCAGCACATCGACCTCGGGCACATCCTGATGCGAACCGTGCCGTGCGGTACG
>JACCYC010000274.1 GCA_013696665.1 Burkholderiaceae bacterium
GGGCGCTGCTGCATTGAAGGGTGTCAGGTGCCATCGGCACCCGCGCTGGTTCCGCTGCCACAGATTAGCCACGCTGCTTCTCGCTCTGTCTTGCCGTTGCGGAAGACGGGAACCAAAAACTAGGCTAAGCGCCGTGCGCCTGGTAGCCGAGCAGTCGTTTCTTCTTGTCGTTGACGTACAGGCGCAATTGGCGCCGCACATTGCTGGCAGCGGCGAAATCGTCGCAAAGTGCGCGGCGCTGATGCGCGCGGCACGTCTCTTGCAAATTCCAGTTCGCGTCACCGAGCATTGCGCCAATCGAATTGGAGGTTCGGTGCCCGACATCGCAGCTTTGATCGATCCGCGTGATGTGCTGTCAAAAGCGCATTTCTGCTGCACTGACGAGGCACATGTAACGAACAACCTGCGCGAAATCGGTCGCAAGCAGGCAGTTGTCGCTGGCATGGAAGCGCATGTATGCGCGATGCAGGCAGCACTCGGACTGGCCGAGCAGGGCTATCAGTGCTCGTTCGTGCAGGACGCAGCAGGTTCACGCCGTCCCTCAGATCACGCCGCGGCGATTGAGCGTATGCGCATGGGCCATGTGCAGATCGTAACGACCGAAATGGTGATTTTCGAATGGCTAAAGCGAGCCGACGTCCCTGAGTTCCGCAAGCTTCTGAAGATCGTCAAGTCGTTTTGATCGTTGCAATCGTGGATAACCGATCCGACGACCTATTCGGCGCTGATCCGCTGTGGCCAGCAGGACTTGTTTACGAGTCGGACTTCATCGGCGACGACGAGCAAAGCGGCTTGCTTTTGGCAATACGCGATGTGCCAATCCACGATGCGCAGTATTTCGAATACACCGCGAAGCGACGCGTGGCGAGCTTCGGGTCGAGCTACGATTTTAAGACGCGCGATTTACACAAGGCCGAACCCCTTCCGGAGTTTCTGATTGCATTGCGCCGTCGTGTAGCGCAGCGCGCATTGGTACCCGAAGACGACTTCGCCCAGGCGCTGATCACCGAGTACCGGCCAGGCACTCCACTGGGGTGGCACCGTGATGCGCCTAATTACGAAGTGATTGCTGGAGTTTCCCTACGGGGGCAATGCCGGATGCGTTTTCGACCTTATCCTCCGCGGCCCGGGCGCGATCCCAGGACGTTCGCGCTCGAACTTGCCCCGCGATCGGTCTACGTTATGCGCGGCGACGTCCGTTGGCAATGGCAGCACAGCATCACAGCGACGCGTGAGCAGCGATGGTCGATCACGTTTCGCACGCTCCGGAGATCCGGGTCTTGAACAGGCGCGTGCTTTACAAAGTCATTCTTGTCGCTTTGCACTTGGCGGCCGC
Organism: Burkholderiaceae bacterium; assembly: GCA_013696665.1. Taxonomy (GTDB): domain Bacteria; phylum Pseudomonadota; class Gammaproteobacteria; order Burkholderiales; family Burkholderiaceae_F; genus JACCZX01. Next base: position 1,337 of record JACCYC010000274.1, read on the forward strand.
GGCATCCGCCACGGCGCTCGATTTGCAGGGACATCGCGGCACGCGTGGCTTGGCCCCAGAGAACACACTTGCGGCGTTTGGCAAAGCGGCTGCAATTGGTGTCACCACGCTGGAAACCGATCTCGCGCTTACAAGCGATGGCGTCTTGATACTGTCACACGAGCCGCGTTTGACCTCCGCTTTGACACGGCGCCCCGACGGACAGTGGTTGAGCGAAGATGGTGCAACCTTCTGGTCGCTAAGACTGCAGGACATTTCGGGGTATGACGTTGGACGTCTAAACCCCGCGCACCCTTATGCAGCACCGTGGACAGAGCAGGTACCCGCCGACGGGCAACGTATACCCACCTTGACGCAGCTGTTCGATTTGGCGCGCGATGCGCGCACGCCGGGCGGGCAGCCCGTCCGGTTCAACATCGAAACCAAAATCACGCCGAGCAGCCACAGTCAAACACCTGAGCCAAGCCGCTTTGCCAAAGCAGTCGTAGATGCAATACGTGCGGAGCGCATGAGTGATCGCGTAACGGTGCAATCGTTCGATTGGCGAACGTTACTCGAGCTAAAGAAGTCTGCGCCCGATCTGCCGACTTCGTGCTTGACGATTGAGTCATCGAGCATGAACACCGTTGCGGAAGACGCATCCGGAGCGTCGCCGTGGCACGCGGGGCTGAAGCGAGCGGATTTCGGTGGCTCACTCGCTCGCTTGGCGTTTGCGGCCGGGTGCAGCAGCTGGGCTCCTTTTTGGCGCAACGTAACGGCCGAAAGTGTTGCTGAGGCGCACGCGCTTGGGCTAAAGCTCATCGTCTGGACTGTCAACGACGCTGCCGAGATGCAACGGCTCGCTGCGCTTGGCGTCGACGGCATCATCACCGATTATCCCGACCGTGCCAGGCGCGCGCTCAGCGCTCGCGACGTGACTATCGACTAGCGCTGACGCACGTTAGATTGATGGCGCTCTGTATACTGCCAAATTGCCGGTGACGCTGTTGTACGCAGATTTATCAATACGCAGCGTAGATAACGAGATTTCGTTAGCGAAATACGGATGATCAAGTACGTGTTCGTTACCGGTGGCGTGGTCTCCTCGCTTGGAAAAGGGATCGCAGCCGCCTCCCTTGCCGCGATCCTCGAATCGCGCGGCCTCAAAGTCACTTTGATCAAGCTTGATCCCTACATCAACGTCGATCCCGGCACGATGTCGCCGTTTCAGCACGGCGAAGTATTCGTCACTGAAGACGGTGCGGAAACCGATCTCGACCTTGGGCACTACGAGCGGTTCATTTCCGCCAAGATGCGCAAGGTGAACAACTTCACCACTGGCCAGATTTATGACTCGGTGATCAAGAAAGAACGGCGCGGTGAGTATCTGGGCAAGACCGTGCAGGTCATTCCACACATCACCAATGAGATTCAGGATTTTATCGAGCGTGGCGCCCGTGCTGCTTGGGACGGCAAGTGCGATATCGCGATCGTCGAGATCGGCGGCA
>JACCYC010000277.1 GCA_013696665.1 Burkholderiaceae bacterium
GGGCGCTCCAGAACTCGAGAGTTGTTCTGCAGGTTGCGCAGGAATTCCGAGACCCGCTCATTCGACGCCGCCCAGCCGCTGACGTTGACTTTGCGATCTTCCTGCTTGATCCCACGCAGATAAATGCCTTCGGGAACCTGCTTGGCAACCTCGTCAATCAAATACACCGGTAGGTTACGGTCAGCTTGCAGATCCTCGACCGCGCGCTGGCGCGCACGCAAGCCATCGATCTCGGCCCGCAGCGTCGCGATTTCCTTGATCTGAATGTCGAGCTTGCGGTTTTCCGCCCGTACAAATTCGTTGCGTGATTCCTGATTGGAGATATAGCCCTGCAGCACGCTCCAAACCAGGCCGATCATCAAGACGCCCGCCGCTGCCGACAGGGCCGTCATGAACCAGAAGAGCCGCTTGTGCCGCTCGCGCTTGGCCTCGCGATGCGGCAATAGATTTACGCGCGGAGTTGTCATTTGTCGAACCTCCGCATTGCCAATCCGCACGGCGTTAGCAGTGCCGGTGCATCGAGCCGCAATTGCTTCTCGCGAATGTTGGATGAAATTTCCATTCCCTTGAACGGCGAGATCACCGACGCGGGGACCTGCGAACGCTCCATCAGCGCGTCGGCCAGGCCGCCCAGCACCGCGGAGCCGCCCGCCAGCATGATCTGATCAACCCGGCTGTACGGCGTTGACGTGAAGAAAAACTGCAAAGCGCGCGTGATCTCGATCGTCGCGGTGTCAATAAATGGCTTCAACACCGCCGTTTCATAATCGGCCGGGAGGTCGCCGCTACGTTTTTTCTGCTCAGCCTCTTCGCTCGGGATACCGTACGTGCGCGATATGTCGCCGGTGAGCTGCTGGCCGCCGAAGGGCTGCTCGCGCTCATAGATTGCCTCGCCGTCATGCATCACCGTGACCGCGGTGGTATTGGCGCCGATATAGAACACGGCGATTACCAATCCCTCGCCGCTGTTAGGGAGCTGCTCGATCAACCGCTCGATCGCTGAGCGTGCCGAGTACGACTCGACGTCGACCACAATCGGCCTCAGCCCGGCTGCTTGCGCCACGGCGACGCGGTCTTCGACTCTTTCCTTGCGCGAAGCCGCGATCAATACCTCGACATCGTCCGGCGCGTTGGGAATCGCTCCCAGCACCTGAAAGTCAAGGCTGACTTCGTCTAGCGCAAACGGAATATATTGATTGGCTTCGCTTTCGACCTGCATCTCGAGCTCTTCTTCGCGCAGGTTCCCTGGCAATGCAATGCGCTTGGTAATGACCGCGGACGCTGGCAGGGCCATCGCCACATTCTTAACTTTGCCACCGGCACGCCGCCAGGCGCGTCTGACCGCCTCGGCGACGACATCGATCTTGTCAATATTTCCGTCAACGACCGCGCCACGTGGCAGCGGCTCGATCGCATAACGTTCGAGGCGCAACGTACCCTTGCCGGCCTCGGACAGTTCGACGATCTTGATGCTCGACGAACCGATATCGAGGCAGATAAGCGGCGGCGCTTTAGGCGAAAAAGGCATATCAAAGGCCAAGGCAATGCTCCCAGCAGCGGGCGACGCTCGAACGAGTGCGCAATTGCGCACTCCGTGATTCAGCCAGACAATGAGCGAGGGAAATGAATTTCGCTTCCCCCGATCCCCTTAGATCCCCACATCCATACAGCGGCTCGAAACCTGTTTTTCCTTTTGTTTCGAGCGTTTACCGCAGACTTGTTGGACGGTACGTGAAATCCTATCAACATACGCAAAAGCCACACAAGCCCCGTGTTCGGCCTAATCGTGCCCTTTTTGAGGGATTAACAACGAACATCTACCGCTACCAATCGTTCAACGTGACATCAACGCGTCTGCGATGACGTGCAACCGGCTCCTATAATCTCGTACTCTGCAAGCAGCGAAGCGCAAAAAAGCGGTCGCTCACACGCCTAACTCGCTGTTGCAAACCATCACACCCAAATCGACGTGAGCTCCCGCAATTCCGACAATTACGCAGACGAGACGCCGAACGAACCACTGGCGTGGTATTGGCGCGCCGCTCGCGCCGGTGCTCTTATATTGGGCGGAGCGTTGATGGCCGGCATGCTGCTGGTGGTTTTTGTGTTTGCGATCGTCTATGCGAATTTGCCTCCGATTGACGCCCTGACCGACTACCGACCGAAAATTCCGTTGCGCGTGTGGACAGCGGATGGAATTTTGATTGGCGAGTTTGGCGAGGAGCGGCGCGAGTTTGTCCCGCTGACCGAGGTCCCCGAGGAGTTGAAGAAGGCGATATTGGCGGCCGAAGACGACGGCTTTTATCGGCACCATGGAGTCGACTACGCGGGATTGGCGCGGGCTTTTGTATCGAACTTTGCCTCGGGTCGTCGTGGCCAGGGCGGCAGCACGATCACGATGCAGGTTGCGCGCACTTTCTTTCTCAGTTCCGAACGCAGTTATGTCCGCAAGCTCTACGAGATAGCGCTGGCATACAAGATCGAGTCGTCGCTTTCAAAAGACCGTATTTTTGAGGTGTACGCCAACCAGATTTTTCTGGGGCAGCGCGCCTACGGATTTGCATCCGCGTCGCAGATTTACTTCGGCAAAAAGCTCAAGGATCTTTCCACCGCAGAAATCGCCACATTAGCCGGTCTGCCGGTTGCGCCTTCGGCGTACAACCCGTTTGTAAATCCGAAGCGCGCCAAAGGACGGCAGCAATATGTGCTCGCGCGCATGCTGCAGCTGGGTTTCATCGATCAGGCAACACACGATGCAGCGCTTGCTCAGGAGTTAAAGCCGCGTGCCTCCAACTACGCCGTCGAGCAGGCATTTAAAGTGCGACTACATGCCGAGTTTGCGGCCGAGCTTGCGCGTCAGCTGGTGTACGACGTTTTTCGCGAAGAGACGTACACGCGTGGCCTCAATATTTTTACCACCTTGCGAAAGGACGATCAGGAAACGGCGTATTTGGCGCTGCGCGCACAAGTACTGGCGTATGACCGCAAGTACGGGTACCGCGGTCCCGAGGCGTTCATCGAGCTCAACGCAGATCCGGCAGTACGCGAACAACGCATCGAAGATGCATTGATCGAAGCAATCGACAGTCCGAACCTTGTGCCCGCAGTTGTGCTCGAGGCGTCGCCCAGCGTTGTAGTTGCTGCATTGCAGGGCGGATCGACCGTTGACATCAGGACCGATGGGCTGCGCTTTGCGGCGCCGTCGCTGTCCGCGAAGGCGCAACCGAACCGCAAGATTGTTCCTGGTGCGGTGATCCGGGTCACGCGTGACGACAAGGGCGTATGGCAGATCGTGCAGTTGCCGCAGGTGGAAGCTGCATTCGTCGCAGCCAGCTCGAAGGATGGTCAGGTCAAGGCATTGGTCGGCGGGTTTGATTTCAATTTGAATAAGTTCAACCATGTAACGCAGGCGTGGCGACAACCGGGATCAAGCTTCAAGCCGTTCATCTACTCCGCATCGCTGGAAAAAGGGTTCATGCCCAGCACGCTGATCAACGATGCACCGATTAGCATCGATCCGAGCCTGACAGGTGGACAGGTTTGGGAACCGAAGAACTATGACGGCAAGTTCGAAGGCCCGATGCGCATGCGGCAGGGGCTGGCGCGATCCAAAAACCTGGTGTCGATTCGCATTCTGCAGTCGATCGGACCGCGCTTCGCGCGCGACTGGATCACGCGGTTCGGATTTGAAGCCGAGAAGCACCCAGCCTATCTGACAATGGCGCTAGGCGCCGGAACCGTTACGCCGTGGCAAATGCTGAACGCTTACTCGATTTTCGCCAATGGCGGTTATCGGCTTAACGTGCACTTGGTGGCGAAGATCACCGACAGCGCGGGCAAGGTATTAATGGAAGCGCGGCCGCTGCAAGCAGGCGACGAGGTCAACCGAGTCCTCGATGCACGCAATGCTTTTTTAATGGACAACTTGTTGAAAGACGTTGCGCGCTACGGCACTGCGGCGCGCGCCGGCAGCGCGTTGAAGCGCCCCGATATCGCGGGCAAGACCGGGACGACCAACGATTCGCATGACGCCTGGTTTGCCGGCTATGGCGGTGATCTGGTTGCGGTCAGCTGGATGGGATTTGATCAGCCGCGACCGTTGGGAGAGCGCGAGACCGGCGGCGGCCTTGCGCTCCCCATCTGGATTTCCTATATGGGCAAGTCACTGAAAGGCGTGCCTGAAATAACCCGCAACGTTCCAAGCGGGGTTGTCAGCCTTGGAGGCGAGTACTACTTCGTCGAACATCAGCCCGGGCATGGCGTGTCAAGCGTTGGACTCGAGGACGTCCTGCCGCCGGAAGAGGCGGTTAAGCGCGAGTCGGTCCGGGAACAAATCTTTTAACCACGCAGCACCACCGCCTCTCCGCCTTGCGCCGAAATCAATCGTGACAGGGCGGCGAAAAGCTCGCTGCCATCGCGCGTGTCGATCCATCGATCACCCTTGCGTGAGTAGTGAAAGGCACCGGTCTTGCCAGCCACCCACATCTGCTGCATCGGTGCCTGACTATTGATCACGACCTTGGAACCATTGTCGAGTTCGAGCGTCAGCACATTGCCGGTACGGGCTGCTTCGATGTCGACCTCAGCCGCGTCGACAGCGCTCTCTATTGAATCGAGTGTTGCCTCCGCCAGGTCAATGAATTCCGACTCGCTCATGCTAGATTGATCCACATGCCACCGCGCGGCTCCGCCGTTACTGTAACCATACTCGCGGCAGTCATTGCGCTGACATCGTCGGGGTGTGGCCAAAAGGGCCCGCTCACACTGCCTGTATCACCTTCCGCTGAGCAATCCAAGTCGCAAGCGAAAGCAGGCGAGCGACCGTTCCCCGACGTTCCTGCTACTTCTGAACAAAAATGATTCCCGCGCTGCCAGCCAGCGAGGGGTATGGCTATCGACCCGGCACCAGCGGACTCCGCTTGTACTGTGAAGATGTTGCTCTTGATGAACTTGCAACGCGCTTCGGCACACCGCTTTACATCTACTCGCGCCGCGCGATCGAGACCGGCTACATGGCATACAGATCGGCGCTGAAAAATCGTTCCGCGCAGGTCTGTTATGCCGTCAAGGCCAATTCGAATCTTGCGGTGCTCGACGTGCTTGCGCGGTTGGGTGCCGGCTTCGACATTGTCTCGTCAGGCGAGTTGGCGCGCGTCGTGGCGGCCGGTGGCGATGCCAGCAAAGTCGTTTTTTCCGGCGTGGGCAAGACCGAGCGCGAAATCGGAGCGGCGCTGAACGCAAACATTGCATGCTTCAACGTGGAATCTGCGCCTGAGCTTGATCGGATCGACGCTGCCGCTCAGCGCTTATCTAAGCGCGCGCGCGTCTCGCTGCGAGTCAATCCGGACATCAACGCACGCACGCACCCGTATATCTCGACAGGGCTCAAGAACAACAAGTTCGGTGTGGCCTACGACGATGCGCTGCCGCTGGCACGACTTACCGCGCAAAAAACTGCGGTTGATCTGGTCGGCATCGGTTGTCACATTGGCTCACAGATCACAGAGATCGCACCGTACATCGAAGCAGTCGATCGCATCGTCGATCTGATTGAGGCGCTGGCGCGCGAAGGAGTCGCTGTGGGTCACATCGACATCGGCGGTGGCCTGGGCATTCGCTACCGAACAGAGGAAAATCCGCCGCTGATTTCAGATCTGATCGCTGCGCTGCTGTCACGGCTCGACAGCCGCGGTCAACAACATTTGACGGTGATATTTGAGCCGGGGAGATCGATCGTCGGCAATGCCGGCATGCTTTTGACGCGCGTCGAGTATCTGAAACCTGGCGCGTCTAAGAATTTCGCAATCGTCGATGCAGCGATGAACGATCTGATACGGCCAGCGCTGTACGACGCTTGGATGGATGTGGTGCCGGTCGCGCCGCGTACGTCAAGTCCGGAGCGTTACGACATCGTCGGTCCGGTCTGCGAGTCAAGCGACTGGTTGGCGCGCGACCGCGCGCTGGCGCTGCATCCCGGAGACCTGCTGGCGATTGCCAGTGCCGGCGCGTACGCGATGGCAATGAGTTCGAACTACAACACGCGTGCGCGGCCGGCCGAGGTGATGGTGAGTGGCAGTCAGGCCTATTGCGTACGCCAGCGCGAAGCGATCAGCGAACTGTTCGCGAGCGAATCCCGGCTGCCCTAGGCCGCACGATTCAACTACTTGGCGCTGTCCTTCAGCCGCAAGCCTTGCGCGAAGTCGGCCACCGCGCGGATCTCGAGGTCCGACAGTTTCGACGCAATTTCCTGCATCGCCCCGTTGTTTCGCCGCACGCCCTGGCGAAAATCACGCAACGTCGCCTCG
>JACCYC010000301.1 GCA_013696665.1 Burkholderiaceae bacterium
AACCACGCAACGTCGTGCCATTTTCCAAACTTGTGCCCCACTGAAGTGAACACTCCGATGGGAACAAAGCCCACTGCCTGGTGTAGACCCACGCTCGCCGCATTGGGCAGCGTAACGCCCGCATAGGCGTTGCAATAGCCCTTGGTTGCGAGGTCCTGAAAAAGTTGGAGATAAAGCGATCGACCGATCCCCTGATGATGATGTTCGGCACGTACATACGCCGACACCTCGACCGACCAACGATACGCAGGGCGGTCACGATGCATCGAACCATGGGCGTAACCGAGAACTTCGCCGTTGCGTCCTGCGATCAACCACTGCCAGCCCGCAAGCGCCTTTGCGACGCGGGCGCCAAAGGCTTCAAGCGAGGGGGTCTCCAGTTCGAATGAGACCGCGCTCGCTTCGACATAGGGGCGGTAAATCTGAAGCATTGCAGCGGCATCGGCGGAAACCGCTGCTCGAATAACGAAGGACCGGGTCAACTGGAACGGCGCTTAAAGATTCGAAGCTTAATCCTTGGGAGGACTTTCAAGCCGTGCGTCGGTTGCACGCTAAGCAAACCCAGACTTGCCGCGAAGTAACCCGTACAACCGCGAAGAAAGTTGCTTATTGCCGCTCGAGCAGACCAAGCCGTGCCCTGACAGGACGTCGGCCAGTTCCCCAACCGAGCTGGTTTAACCCCGCACGGATTAGTCCGAAAAGGGTGTCAGTACCTGACAAGAGCAGCGCAACTGGCTTCCGGTAGGGCTGTGGTCAGGCCTGCGCTAATTTCGCGCGCATAGATCCACCTGGCGCGCGAACGGAATCAACTGGCACTACCTACGGAGTTCAGATGGACGATTCACTCGGCAAAATCAAATTACTTGCACCTGTTACGACCTGCACGTTCGTACCGAACGAGCCGCTGACGGCATGCGAGACGGTCATCCCTGGCGAAACGTTCGCGCCGAGCGAAACCTTGGCACCGAGTGCAACATTCAAGCCGAGCGTGAGCTGGGACCCGACCGACCGTGGTGAACGCCTCGCCCTGTTGGGCGATTGCAGCGGCAGCATCCGCGGTTCACTCCATGACATCCGAATCACGACCGCGAGCACGATAAAAAAACGCCGAACAGGGCATCCACCGTTCGCTGTGCTTTGGTCCTAGCCTCAGGATTGCTTTGGTTCATCGGTAACCCGATCAGAACACCAGTGCCGCGACGAACACCCCGACCATCGTGAACGCTATTGCGAGCTTGACCGCGATAGCGACCAGCAGGCCGAACCAGGTCGCAACGCCTACCTTGCCGGCGCGAAACATGTTCCTGTGTGCAATGAATTCGCCCACTGCCGCTCCTAGCAGCGGCATGAAGAGAAGACCCCATAAACCGGTGAACACGCCCGCGACCGTGCCGATCGCAGCGCCGATCATCCCCTCCTTACTCGCACCCGCACGCTTGGCCGATACAGCGGCTGCTACGTAGTCAATCACAACACCGACGACAGCGAGGACCGCGAGCACGACAACCGTGACCACGCTGATGCGTTGAAAATCGTCTATCCACGCCGCCAGAAAGACGCCGCCGAAAATGAGCGGGACTCCCGGCAGCGCGGGCAGCACCGTTCCAGCCAGGCCGACCAGAATCAGCAAGACGGCGGTGATCCAGAGCGTGGTGGTCATTTCTATCGAACAGCAAGCGCCTGAACTTCGGCCGCTGCGTGCTTGCAGGTGTCGGTCAGTTGTTCGAGCAATTCATAGATCGCGCGCAGCTTGACTAGCTGTCGCGTATCAGGCTCGTCGCGAAAAAGTTTCGACATTGCGGAGCGCATCACATGATCAGCCTCCGCTTCAATCCCGTTGACCTCCTGACACAACGCAAGGGCTGCACGCGGGTCGTCGACCGATTGCAGCTGAGCCACGGCAAGCCGCAGCTTGTTCGCCCCCTGCACTGCCAGGTCGGCAAGGCGATGGGCATCGGGCGTTAGTGTCGTGACGTGATAAAGATGCAGCGACTGCGCGACGTCTTCGGTCAGGTCGAGCACATCGTCGAGTCGATTGATCAGAGCGTGTATCGAGCGGCGTGGAAACGGCGGCAGCAGCGAGCGGCTGATCAGTGCCAGCGTTTCATCGACCACCGTGTCAGCCCGTTTTTCGATTGCTTCGATCTCGCGCACGCGGCCATCGGGATCACGCACGTCGGAAAGCAATTTCGCAAGCGCTGTGACGCCTTCCACGCACAGCCCGGCATGGCGGTCGAACAGCGCATAAAATCGACCGTCGCGCGGAACGAGTCGCCGTAACACGCTTCTCAACGGACGCGGACTACGGCGCTCAGAGACGAAACTGGACGTCATGCGGATGGGTGGACCTGCGGTCGCGCTCAATACGAAGTAGTGCGCGCGAGATTTTCAAATTTTGTGTGTTGCCCATCAAAGCGCAGGTTCAGCCGCCCGATGGGTCCATTGCGTTGCTTTCCGATAATGATTTCGGCGATGTTTTTGTCGGTCGTGTCGGGGTTGTAGACCTCGTCGCGATAGATGAAGAGAATTACGTCGGCGTCCTGCTCGATAGCACCCGATTCACGCAGATCCGACATTACCGGCCGTTTGTCCACACGCGTTTCGACCGTACGGTTCAGCTGCGACAGCGCAACGACCGGAACCGCGAGTTCCTTGGCAAGTGCCTTGAGTCCGCGCGATATTTCTGAAATCTCCGTCGCGCGATTTTCACCCGACGCGCTGGCGCTCATTAGTTGCAGGTAATCAACGATCACCAGTCCAAGCCGGCCACAGGTACGTGCCAACCGGCGGGCACGCGCTCGCAGATCGATCGAAGTCATCGCTGCGGTTTCATCGATATAAAGGGGCGCGTCGTGCATTTTCTGAATTGCCGTGGTCAGCCGCGGCCAATCATCGTCCTGCAGGCGCCCGGTGCGCAAACGCTGCTGGTCGAGCTTGCCGACCGAGCTCAGCATGCGCAGCGCCAGTTGAGACGCGCCCATTTCCATCGAGAACACCGCTACGGGCATTCCCTGATCGATGGCCACGTGTTCGGCAATATTAAGCGCCAGCGCAGTCTTTCCCATCGAAGGCCTGCCGGCAATGATGATCAGGTCGCCCGCTTGAAAGCCGGACGTTTTCGAATCGAGATCGGCAAAACCCGTCGGCACACCGGTGACATCGGACGGATTGGCCCGCTCAAACAATTCCTGAATGCGTTCGACCACACGGGTCAGCAGCGGCTGAATCTCGATGAAACCCTGCCGCCCGCGCGCGCCATCTTCAGCGATCTGAAAGACCTTGGTTTCGGCTTCGTCGAGGATCTGCTTGGTGTCGCGGCCCGCCGGATTCAGCGCACTGGTTGCAATCTCATCGCCCGCAGTGACAAGCCGACGTAACACTGAGCGCTCGCGCACTATTTCGGCATACCGGCGAATGTTCGCAGCCGACGGCGTGTTCTGCGAAAGCGAATTAAGGTAGACGAGGCCGCCGGCCTGTTCGGAACGACCGCTATTGCGCAGCGCTTCGAACACCGTCACCGCATCCGCCGGCTTGCCGCCATCGATCAGGCGGCTGATTGCACCGAAAATGTGTTGATGGTCCTGCCGATAGAAGTCGTCGGTGCTGATCAGATCGGCGATGCGATCCCACGCAGTGTTATCGAGGAGCAAACCACCGAGCACCGATTGCTCGGCCTCGATCGAATGCGGCGGCAAGCGCACCGCCGCGAGCTGGGGATCGATCGGCTGATTCAAGGGCCCAGCCGCAAGTTGCGCAGGTTTGTTGTGGAACTGCGCCGTCAGGCTTGTTCGCCGACCACTGTCACGGTGATATCGGTCACCACGTCGGTGTGCAGGGCCACCGACACCTGATGTTCGCCAACAGTCTTCAAGGGCCCTTGGGGCATGCGCACCTGGCCCTTGTTGACTTCAAAACCCTGCTTGCTGAGCGCTTCGGCAATGTCAAAGTTCGTGACCGAACCAAACAACCGCCCGTCGACGCCCGCCTTCGCGGGAATGCGCACCTTGGAGCCGGCCAGCTTATCGTTCAACGTCTGCGCGGCGGTCAGACGATCGGACTGCGCTTTCTCGAGATCACCGCGACGCGCTTCAAACTCCTTGATCGCATTGTCGGTCGCCCGCCGCGCCTTACCCTTCGGGATCAGGAAATTGCGTGCATAACCTTCCTTGACCCTGACGACGTCTCCCAACTGGCCGAGGTTGATCACCTTCTCCAACAAAATGACTTGCATAGCGTCCTCAGCAGTTCTCTAGTGCGTGTCGGTGTACGGCAGCAGCGCCAGGAAACGAGCGCGCTTGATCGCAGTGTCAAGCTGGCGCTGGTAGTGCGCCTTGGTCCCAGTCAGCCTTGCTGGCGTAATTTTCCCATTTTCGCCAATGAAGTCGCGCAGGACGTCGACGTCCTTGTAATCGATCTGGTCGACTTTCTCTACGGTGAAGCGGCAAAAGCGCTTGCGCTTGAACAACGCGTTCTGTTTGTTGTCGCGTTTCGGGCCCTTGCCTTTGCCCTTGAATTTGCCTCGTGCTCCAAATGCCATCTCAAACTCCGTCGTCTATTTCGTTGAATATTTCGAATTCAGTTACATGCATCACGAGCCGGGCCGAACGCCGCGTACGCGGGGCAATAAACCCGGTCAGCTTCAGCCGAATGCCCAGCGCTTCGCGGTCCAGTGCCTGCGCCACTGCAGCCAGCGCTACCGTGGAAAATTCGAACGCCAGCGCACGCTCCAGTCCTGACTCGATGACCGTGCCCTCGTGCAGGCAATCGGCTTCGAGCACCGCAATCCCGGCCGGCGTGAAGCGCAGTGCGCTCTTGCCAATGACCTTCGCGTGAATGCGGATCTGATTCACGAATGCTCCGCGTCGGCATTAGCAACGGTTCCAATGCTTGAGAGCGGTGCTTACTCTGTCGTTTCCGTGGCCGGAACCGCTGCGGCGGCCGCGGCATTCGCTTGCGAAGCCGCCTGCGCTTGACCCGCAGATTGCTCCGCGGCAGCCTTGCGCGCCTCTTCGCGTTCGACGATCTTCATCATCGGCGACGGCGTTGTCTCGGCCTTCTTCATTTTGACGGTCAGATGGCGCAGCACCGCGTCGTTGTACCGAAAAGCATTCTCGAGCTCGTCCAGCGTTTTGCTGTCGCACTCGATGTTCAACAGGACGTAATGGGCTTTGGCAAGTTTGTCGATCGGGTAGGCCAGCTGCCGGCGCGCCCAGTCTTCAACGCGATGGATCGCGCCTTTGTTGTTGGTGATCATCGCTTTGTAGCGATCAATCATCGCAGGCACCTGCTCGCTTTGATCGGGGTGAACGATCAAACAGATTTCATAATGACGCATGTGTATTCCTTAGCCTTGTGGATGAGCCACCCGGGGCGTCTCCGCGGTGTGGCAAGGAAGCACCGCGACTTCTGGCGCTTTTAAAAAAGCTCGCGATTCTATCGCAGATTTAGGGTTAGGCGCTTGCGCAAGAACTTTTAGCTGTGCGCCGCGATGCGGCGGTCCATCACGGCAAACCAGGCCGGCGGAATTAGCGCCAGAAGTGTCATCGCCGGATATCCAGCCGGTAGCTGTGGCGCCATGGGTGCGTAGCGCAGTTGCTCGTAGGGGCGCTGCATGTTGGCATGATGATCCGAATGCAGCTGGAGATTGAAGAGTATCCAGTTGCTGACGGTGAAATCGGCGTTCCAGGAATGACCCTCACGCACCGCTTCGTAACGGTCGCCAGCACGCTTCCGCTGCAATCCGTAATGCTCGATGTAATTGATGATCTCGAGCAACACAATCGCCCATCCGGCCTGAAACGCAAACAGCGAGGCGGCTTTGGCGCCGCCGATCCAGGCAGCCAGCACCAGCAGCACCATCGCCAGCACGCTGCCTGTCAGAGTCCAATTGGCGGCGCTGAATGCCGAACGCCCGTCGTGCTGCAACCGCATGGCTTCGAGCCGCCACGCGTGCACAAAGCTGCCGATGACTGAACGCACGATAAAACGGTAAACGGACATGCCGCGCGGCGCGGTGGCCGGATCCTCTGGGGTTCCGACCCTGACGTGATGACCCCGCACATGCTCGACCACGAAGTGACCATAGCCGACCATCACCAGTAGCGCTTTGGCGATGATGCGGTCAAGGAGCGACGCACGATGCGCAAGCTCGTGCGCCACGGTGATGCCGAGTCCGCCGGTAACGGTGCCAACTGCGACGCCAAATACGAACAGCTCACTCCACGACAACGATGGCGCGATGCACACCGCCTGGATCAGCAGTGTCGATTGCAGCAGCAGATGAACGCGGGGAAGCCAGCGCGCAATGACATCAAAGCGCGCACGCGTTCCCGAGGGCGGGGAGGCCCTTCGCGGTGGGCCGACCCAGGCATCAAGCAGCGGAATGGCCACGAACGCAATCAACAGCGATACCCAGGCCGCACCGACGCTGACCCAGTGGAGCGGCAGCAGAGAAAATGCAGTGAGAAATAACAGGCCCACAAGGCCGGCTGCAATCGACATGCAATCAATGCTGCTGCAATCGGGCGGTCACATCAAGCCCGAGCATTCGGCGAAATCGGCATCAAATCGCGCTGCCGCTTCGATTCGAACAGGCAGACGCCCGCTGCCACCGACACGTTCAGGCTTTCGACGTGACCCGCAAGCGGAATGCGTGCGAGCACATCGCAGCGTTCGCGGGTCAGGCGCCGCAACCCTGCGTCCTCCGCACCCAAGGCCCAAGCCAGAGGGCCGGTAAGGTCGATGTCGAACAGCGACTGCGGAGCCTCGCCCGCGGCTCCGACGAGCCGAACGCCGGCGTCACGCAGATCGCCCATCGCG
>JACCYC010000314.1 GCA_013696665.1 Burkholderiaceae bacterium
GGAAGTCCGACGAAGGGAATCCTACCCTTGCGCCACATGATCCATGCGGTCAGTGGCGACATTTTGTATGCAATCACCATGGGTCGTTTGAACAACGCCGCTTCCAGCGTTGCGGTGCCACTCGCCACCAGCACGGTGTCCGACGCCTCGAGGCAATCGTGCGAGTGGCCATCCACAATGTCAACTCTCGTGGCGAGCGTCGGCTGAACGGCCAGCATCTGTTGGATGGAATGCTTGAACGTAGGGTCAGCCACGGGCATCGCGAAGCGCATCGACGGCTGCTCAGCGGCGATCGCGGCCATCGCAGCAATAAAGGTCGGGCCGTTGTGGCGCACCTCATCGGCACGCGACCCGAGCAGAACCGCGAGCAGTGGGCCTTCGAGCTGCAAGTTCAGACGTCGGCGGGCTGCAGCGGCGTCGGGCGTCATTGGAATTATGTTGGCGAGAGGGTGACCCACATAGCTCGCGGGAATTCCTGCTTCGTCGTAAATCTTCTGCTCAAACGGAAAAACCAGCAGCATGCGATCGACCGCACGCGCAATCTGCGTGATGCGCTCACCGCGCCAGGCCCAGATCGACGGACTGACAAAGTGCACTGTGCGGACACCCTGCCCTCGTAACTGTTCTTCAAGTCCCAGATTGAAGTCAGGGGCGTCGACGCCAATGAACACTGCGGGCCGGGTCGCAATCACCCGCTCGCGCAGCGTGCGACGCAGCGTGATAAGCCGCGGCAAATGGCGCACCACTTCGACGTAGCCGCGCACCGACAATTCACGCACGTGGTTCCATGCTTCGAACCCGGCCGCGTTCATGCGGTCGCCGCCAACGCCGACGCAATGCATGTTCGGCGCGCGCCGCAGAACTTCAGTGATCACGGGTGCCGTCAGCAAGTCGCCCGACGCTTCGCCCGCAACGAACGCCAGCGAGCGCTCGGCCTGCATCAACCGGCGAGCATCATCGAACGATTCCGCGCTGCGAGTGCTGTACGAATTCCTTCAGCGCGTTGATGGAAGGTGCTGACGGTGGATTCTCGTCTGCCAGAACCGTGAGGGACACGACGGCTTCTGCGACAGTAAGACCGTCCCGATACAACGTTTTGTAGGCACGCCGCAGAAGATTGATTGTGGCCGCATCCAATCCGCGCCGCTTCAAGCCTTCAGAGTTGATGCCGTGTGGCTCGGCCGGATTGCCGCTGCAGATTACATAAGGCGGTACATCCCGCAGAACGATGGATCCGCCCGCGGCCATCGAATGCGCGCCAAGCAAGCAGAATTGATGTACCGCTGACATGCCTCCCAGGATCACAAAGTCCCCAAGCGTCACGTGCCCCGCCAGCGTGGCGTTGTTAGCGAGAATCGTGTGACTGCCAACGATGCAGTCATGCGCGATGTGCACCGACGCCATGATCCAGTTGTCTGAGCCGATGCTGGTCACGCCACCGCCGCCGGCGGTGCCAACGCTGATCGTGCAGGCTTCGCGAACCGTGTTGCCGTCGCCGATAACGAGCTCGGTTTCTTCTCCTGCGTATTTCTTGTCCTGCGGAGCGCCACCGATCACACAGAATGGAAAAAAACGATTGTTGCTGCCGATTGTGGTGCGACCGCTGATAACGACGTGCGATCCAACGACAGTACCGGCGCCGAGGGTGACCTTTGCGTCGATCACGCAAAAGGGGCCAATTTCCACGTCATCCGCAATTTCAGCTGCGGGATCGATGATCGACGATGGATGGGCGCGCAACTACCGCACCTCGGGTTTCACGTCACCGTTGCGGTACGCACACATCAACTCGGCCTCTGCCACGAGTGCGTCAGCGACTAACGCACGCGCCTTGAACTTTCCGACGCCGCGCAGCACACGCGTCATTTCAACTTCAAGTCGTAACTGGTCGCCCGGCGTCACCGGCCGCTTGAAACGCGCCGCATCGATGCCGGCGAAGTAAAACAATGTGCCGTCGCCCTGATGCAGGTTGAGCGTCTTGTACGTCAGCAGGGCTGCAGCCTGGGCCAGCGCCTCGATGATCAATACTCCGGGCATCACCGCGAGCACGGGAAAGTGGCCGACAAAATAGGGCTCGTTGATCGTCACGTTCTTCACAGCAACGATGCGAACGCCGGGCTCGAGTTCGAGCACGCGATCTACCAGGATGAACGGATAGCGATGCGGCAATGTTTTGAGGATTTCCTGAATATCCATTACTTCACTTCTTGAAGTTTCGATTCTGCGGCCCTCGATTCGGATTCGGATTCCAGTTGTCGCACCCTGCCGCGCAGTTCAGGCAACTTCTTGAACACGGCCGCCGCCCGTTCCCACTCGCGATGTTCCATCAGCGGGACAAACGCGGTGTAATGGCCGGCCTCTTTCACCGAAGCATGAACCGCCGTGGCGGGTCCGATACTCGTTCCGTCGGCGATCGACAGATGCCCGGCAATCATCGCCGCACCGCCAATGCGGCATCCGCGCCCGATTCTCGCACTGCCAGCAATGCCTACGCAGGCCGCGATCACCGTGTGCGCGCCAATCACGCAGTTGTGTGCAATCTGAATCTGATTGTCGAGCTTGACGCCGTCCTCGAGGATCGTGTCGCCCATCGCGCCGCGATCGATCGTCGTATTGGCACCGACCTCGACGTCGTCGCCGAGTGTGACGGCGCCCAGTTGCGGAATCTTGATCCATCGGCCTGCCAGCGGCGCAAAGCCAAATCCATCGCCGCCGATCACTGCGCCGCTGTGAACTACGCAGCGGTGTCCGATCTTGCAGTCGTTCAACACCGCAGCGCGCGGAAAAATCCTGCTGTCGTCACCGATCACCGCTCGGTCGCCAATCGTGGCTCCCGCACCGATCCAAACACGCTCGCCAATGACTGCACCTTCGCCAATTGATGCACCGAAATCAATTTGCGCTGATGCAGCGGTTTGAGCGTTCCGACCGACGTGGGCGCCCGCATGGATGCGCGCCTGCAGCGCCGGCGCGGGATTCAACAGCTGAGCTGCGGAAGCGAACCACGCCAACGCGTGCTCACACACCACGGTGGACGGAATAGAGTCGGAAGAAAACTGCAGCTCCGCGTGATCTGCTGCACTTAGAACGATGGCACCGGCGCGCGTGGCGGCCGCATCGGCGCGATACGCTCGGTGGGTCAGGAACACGAGATCGGATGGCGTAGCGGCTGACAGCGCGGCGACATTAGTCAGCCTGATATCGGTGGGCCCGACGATTGCAGCGCTAAGAGCGCCGCCGCATAACTTTTCAACAGCGCTGCTGAGTTCGGCCAGCGACCAACTGACCGGGCTCATCACCTACCGGGCAGTATTGAGCGCTCGCAGCACTCGCTCGGTGATATCGATGCGGGGATTGAAGTACACCGCTTCCTGGACGATCAGGTCGTATTTCTCCTGCTCGGCAATCTGGCGAATGATGCGGTTGCTTCGCTCCACGAGCCCTTGCATCTCTTCGTTGCGGCGCTGGTTCAAATCCTCGCTGAGCTCACGGCGCTTGCGCTGGAATTCGCGATCGAGCTCTGCCAGTTCACGTTGGCGGCGCGCGCGATCATTCTCGGTCATCACCGGCGCGTCTTTCTCAAAGCGTTCGGCAGTGGCTTTCAGCCGGGTTCCCATGTCTTCCATTTCTTTCTGACGCTTGGAAAACTCGCCTTCCAGCTTTTGCAAAGCAGCTCTGGCCGGAGTGGATTCACGCAGCAGCCGGTCTGGGTTCACGACACCAATCTTGAACTCTTGCGCTGCGGCGAATGGCGCGGCCACGCTCAGCACAACAGAACACGCCGCTATCAGGCAGCCTCGCCACATACTCGCCATCGATCGCGTCTCCTTCAAGGCAAAAGATTTTCGCATATTAGAAGCCGGTTCCGATCTGAAACTGGAAACGTTGAATCCTGTCTTCGGGTTTCTTGTTAAGCGGATAAGCATACGAGAGCTTCAGGGGTCCGAGCGGTGAAATCCACGCGACTCCAATGCCGACCGAGTACCGCAGATTGCCGAGGTCTAATTTTTCCTTGTCGTAAACGGGGCGACCGCGACTGTCGCCGATGGGGTTGCCGGCAGCGTCACGTCGTACCTCAAGTCCCCACACCTGTCCTGCATCGACGAACGACAACGCGCGCAACGTGCGATCGGCGCCCGGAATTGGCACGTAGGCCTCGAGCGAAAAATTTAGACGCCGGTTGCCGCCCAGAGGGCTTTCGTCCACATCGCGCGGACCGAGGCTGCCCGTTTCAAACCCGCGGACGCTACCAATGCCGCCGACGTAATAGTTCTTGAAGAACGGATACGGATCGCCGCTGTAACCGTCTCCGTAACCGATCTCGCCGTTAAAGGCCAGCGTTACGCGCGAGAAGAGCGGAAAGAACTGCTGGTACTGGTAGTTCAAGCGGTAGTACTGCAGATCGAGGCCCGGCAGCCCGACTTCACTAAACGCCCGCTGGTATCGACCGCGGGTCGGTACCAGCAGATTATCGCGATCGTCGCGCGACCAACCGGTAGTCAGGGCCAAAGAATTGGATTTCTCACCAAACTGCTCGACGTACTGGACGTACCGCAACGGTGAAAAGGCCGTCAGGTCAATCGTAGTGTTCTCATAGCGCAGCCCGAAAAACACGCGGTCGTATTCGGTGAATGGAACACCGAAGACGACCCCCGCGCCGCGCGTTGAATACCCGACGCTGGATAGCCCAAGCTTCGCGAGATCGGACTTGCGATCGAAGATCTCGATGGAGCGGCTGATGCCTTCCGGTGTGACATACGGGTCCGTGTGCGCGATTGCGATCACGCGGTTCGCCTTGCTCGTGTTGATCTCGAGCGACAGCGCATTGCCGGAACCGAACAGATTCTGCTGAGCAATACCGCCACTCAGGACCAGTCCTTCGGAGCTCGAATAGCCCGCGCCAATTTGAATATTCCCGGTCGCCCGCTCCTTGACCGTGACGTTGACATCGACCTGGTCAGGAGCCGACGGCACCGCGGGTGTTTCCATCGTCACCGATTCGAAAAAACCCAGCCGATCGATGCGGTCGCGTGACAGCCTGACACGGTCGGAATCAAACCATGCGCTCTCGAACTGTCGCACCTCACGGCGGATCACTTCATCGCGCGTGCGATTGTTGCCCGCGATGTTGACGCGGCGTACGTAGACACGGCGCCCCGGGTCGACCACGATAGTGAAGGCGACCTCGCGCTTTTCGCGGTTTGCCTCGGGGTTCGGATTGGCCGTTGCAAACGCATAACCGAGCGTGCTCATCCGATCCGTTACGCGCTTTGCAACCGCGTTGATGCGCTCGGCACTGAACACTTCCCCGGGCTTCACATCAACCAGCGGCTGAAGCTCTTCATCCAGACCGAGCAGCTCGCCCGTCAGCTTGACTCCGGAGACGATGTACCGGTCGCCCTCGGACACGTTGACCGAAACGAAGATGTCGCGCTTGTCCTGGCTGATTGAAACCTGCACCGAGTCGATCTTGAAATCCAGATAGCCGCGGTTCAGGTAGTACGACCGCACCGATTCAAGATCGGCCGAGAGTTTCTGCCGTGAATACTGATCGCGCTTCGTGTACCACGACAACCAATTAGGCGTGGAAAGCTCCATTTGACTGCGCAATACGCTTTCGCTGAACACCGAATTTCCAGTAAACGTGATCGAGCGAATGCGCGAAATTTCACCTTCGATTGCGGCCACCGAAACATTGACCCGATTGCGCTCAATGGGCGTCACCGTGGTTTTGACGTCCACGCCATAAAGCCCGCGCGACAAATACTGACGACGCAGTTCCTGCTCGGCGCGCTCCAGCAGCGAGCGGTCGAAAATGCGGCCTTCGGCAAGGCCGACGTCGCGCAGCGATTTCAGAACCTGGTCCTTGTCGAACTCGGTCACACCGGTCAGATCGATTGCCGAGATCGCCGGACGCTCGTCAACGATGACCACCAGCACGTCGCCATCGACTTCAAGCCGAACGTCCTTGAACAGACCGCTTGCGTACAAAGCGCGAATCGCCTGCGTACCTCGCTCGGAATCAAATCGATCGCCGACGCGGATTGGCAAATATGAGAAGACAGTACCGGCCTCGGTGCGCTGCACGCCCTCGACCCGGATGTCGCGGACGACAAACTCCTGCGCGGATACGCTGATGCACCAGGTAGCAACGACGGCGACAGCAATACGGCGCAGAACCGGGCGCAAAGTTGCGGGTATGCGGCGCCGGGATTCAACGCGGCGATTCAACTGGCTTGTCCCCGTCTGAAATTATTCGAAGAAGTCTGGAAGCAGCCGCAACAGATCGTTGTAGAGCGCCAGCACGGTGAGAAGACCGAGAAGCGCTACACCGGCACGTTGCCCCCACTCAACGACCCAGTCTGCAGGCGGGCTGCCTTTGATTATTTCGATCAGATAATACAGCAGGTGTCCACCATCGAGCATCGGGATCGGCAACAGGTTCAACACTGCGAGACTGATCGAGACAAGAGCGAGAAAACCAAGAAACGCCGCGAGCCCGATGCGCGCGGTTTGGCCCGCATAGTCTGCAATCGTTACGGGACCCGAAAGATTTTTCCACGACGCCTCCCCGGTGAGCATCTTGCCGAGCATCTTCAAAGAGAAGACAGCGGTGTCCGCAGTCTTCTGCACAGCGCGGGGGATGCTTTCAAGGGGGCCGTATTGCACCTTGATCGGCGGCAGCCGATCGCTGAGCTCGGCCCCGATGCGCCCGAAGGTCTTTTCACCTTCGGTGATCCGGGCTGGCGTGATCTGCAGGGGAATCCTCGCCACTTTGCTCTCAGCCGCGTCGCGTTCGACTCCGAATTCGATGGGCCGCTCGGCGGACTCGCGAATCAATGCGCGGAGGCGGCTCGCCGATCCAAGCGGTTCTCCATTGGCCGACACAATGCGGTCGCCCGTTTGCAGGCCCGACTGGAAAGCAGGACTGCCTTCGGTGACTTGGCCAATCCGTGTGGGACCGCTGAACAAAACAAATCCAAGCCGTCCAACAAGATCACCGTCGAGATCCTCGGAAGAAACCGGGTCAGCCTGAATGGTGAGTGCACGCCGTCGCTTGTCGCTGCCTTCGACTTCGAGCTCGATCGGATCGGTCGTCACTGCGCGCTGCAACAGCAACCAGCGCAGTTCGTTCCAGGACCGCACCGGGTTGCCCGCGACATCGGTCACAGTGTCGCCTGCCAGCAGACCGGCTTTCGCAGCGGCGCTCGCCTGAGGCGGAGTACCGACGACCGCCGCGGGTTCGAACACGCCGACCACGCTTAGAACCCAGTACACCGCTACGGCTAGAAGCAGATTGGCGACCGGACCCGCCAGCACGATCGCAATCCGTTTGTAGACCGATTGTCGATTGAACGCCCGCGGCAAATCAGCCGGCGCAATGGGCAGGCACTCCGGGTCGCGCTCGTCCAGCATCCGCACGTAACCGCCGAGTGGCAGCGCGGCGAGCACCCATTCGGTTCGATC
>JACCYC010000304.1 GCA_013696665.1 Burkholderiaceae bacterium
ATCTCGCCGCCGCTGATCTCCTCCAGCCCGGCGATCATCCGCAACAGCGTCGACTTGCCGCAGCCCGATGGACCGACGAGCACGGTGAAGGAGCCGTCATCGATGTCGATGTCGACGCCGTGCAGCACCGGAGTGGTGCCGAAGTGCTTCGTAACGCCGCGAATTGCGACTCGCGCCATGCCGGGGTGTCTCCTCCGGGAGCGGCGTCTTATTCTACTGAGTCGACTAAGACACCGCGGTTATTTTGCATTGACCCTAATGCTGCGGGCTCTTCGTCCCGGGGGTCTTCTTGCCTTCAACAACAGGATACATCGGCCGACCGGTTTGCGACCACTGAACAATGTTAAGTGCCGCCTTGCGACGCAGCTCGATTTCCGCTGCGGTCGAATAAAACGCAGCATGCGGGGATAACAGCGCCCGTGGATGGCGTGCCAGCGCGGAGTCGACCGCGAGGGGTTCGGCCGGCAGAACATCAAGGCCAGCGCCGTCGAGCGTGCCATCGTCTAGCGCCGCGAGCACTGCAGCAAGATCAACAATGCCGCCACGGGCGGTGTTCACCAGGAAGCTGCCACGCTTCATTCGGGCCAACAGCCGGGCACCCACCATGCCGCGGGTTTCGTCATTCAGCGGCACGTGCAGCGACACTACGTCGGCTTGCTCGAACAACTCGTCCTGCGTCACCCGCTTGACGAAAAGCGGAAAATCGCCGTCGATGATGTACGGGTCGTAGGCGATCACACGCGCGAAACAATCCCGCGCGAGTGCCGCGTAACGCCGGCCAATGCGGCCCATGCCGACAATCCCGAGCGTCATGTCGCTGGCGCGCCGGATCGTTCCCGGCGACGAGTAATGCCACCTGCCGGCACGCACATCACGGTCATAGAGCGCCAGGTGCCGTACCAGCGCTAGCGTCATCGCCAACGCGTGCGTGGCAACTTCACCGACACCATAGTCGGGTGAGTTCGCCACCCATACGCCGTGGCGGCGGCACGCTTCGGTGTCGATCGTGTCAAAACCCGCTCCGTAGCGGCTGACCAGTCCGATGTTTGGCAGTGCGGTCAGCACCCGATCGGTCACCGGCGCGTACTGCAGCAACAACGCGTCGCATTCGCGCGCCGCCGTGATCAGTTCATCTTCGCTCTTGCACTGCGCCTCAACGAGGTCGACGCCGCCCGTACGAAAAATCTCGCGCTCGAGTTTGATGTCGGGAAAGTCGTAGTCGGTAATCAGCGCTCGCATTAGTGATTGTCTTTGGGAATCGCCGACCCGCTCGCGCCCACCAGGAAGTCGAGGTCGGCCCCCTTGTCGGCCTGTTGCACATGATCAAAGTACAGCTTGGTGTACCCGCGCGCCATCGGAGCGGCGGGCGCTTTCCACGCGGACCGGCGACGGCTCAGTTCTTCGTCGCTGACTTCGAGATGTAAACGCCGGCGCTCGACGTCAAGCTCGATCATGTCGCCGTTTTTCACCAACGCGAGGTTGCCGCCCGCCGCGGCTTCGGGCGCCGCATGCAGCACCACCGTTCCGTAGGCGGTCCCGCTCATGCGCGCATCGGAAATGCGCACCATGTCGGTCACGCCCTGGCGCAGCAGCTTTGCGGGCAATGGCATGTTGCCGACCTCGGCCATGCCGGGGTAGCCCTTCGGCCCGCAATTCTTCAACACGAGAATGTCATCGGCGGTGACATCAAGATTGTCGTCCTCGACGCTCGCATGCATCTCGTCACTATTTTCAAAAACGACGGCACGGCCTCGATGCTTCATCAGCGCCGGAGTCGCCGCCGAAGGTTTGATCACCGCGCCGTCAGGCGCAAGATTTCCGCGCAACACGGCGATGCCGGCGTGCGGTTTGAATGGATCATTCAGTGGCCGGATCACGCGCTTGGTTCCTTCAAGGTCGTAGCGCGGCGCGTCGCGATTGTTGTCCCAGAGCGAGCGGCCGTTAACCGTCAACGCATCCTTGTTCAGGGACGCACCCAGCTCGCGAATCACTGCAGGTAAGCCGCCAGCGTAATAAAAATCTTCCATCAGAAATTGGCCTGACGGTTGCAGATCGACCAGGCACGGCAGGTCATGGCCCAATGCGTCCCAATCATCAAGCGTCAGCTGCACGCCGCAACGGCCGGCCAGGGCAAGCAAATGAATCACTGCATTGGTGGAGCCGCCGATCGCGGCATTGATGCGGATCGCATTCTCGAACGCGGCACGCGTCAGAATCTTCGACAACACCA
>JACCYC010000388.1 GCA_013696665.1 Burkholderiaceae bacterium
AACCCTGTCCGGTGGTCACCATCACGGCGTGCGCAATTTCAAAGCTCCGCTTGTTGATGCGAGACAGCGCTTCGAGGCAGATCCCGGTGCGACCTTCGACGCCAAGCTTTTGCCATGCGGGCATCGCGGCAAGTGCGGCGTCGATCAGCGCCTGCGGCTCGCACACCGGGTACTCGACTTCCAGCGGGATCCCGTACGGCGAGTGCTCGCTTGCGAGCCAGCCTATACGCCCGGGCTGATCGAGCTCGAACTGGTGCCCTGCATGGCCAAGCGCTGCCGCCTTGCCTTCGTCGTTCGCGGACTCGCCGTAAATCTTCGGACTCGGCATTTCCGGGTATGCGCTCCAGAAGCCGCGCGTACGGATTGCGTCCAGAGCACCGTCCAGTGTGCTGCGATGCTTTTCAAAGAGCGGGTGCATCTGCATTGCCTTGCGTTTAAACACGGCTTGGTTTTTTGGAAGGTGAAAGCTACTATTGATTGAACGGCCGGTCAATTAATACACGGATCGAATGCAAACGAACTTTGAAACGGTCAAGGTTGATTTGGCAGATGGCGTCGCGACGCTGACGCTGAACCGGCCAGAGCGCCTGAACAGCTTCACCGTTGCGATGCACGGGGAAGTGCGGTCGGCGCTGGACGCGATCTCCACCGCACCCGGCATTCGCTGCCTGATCCTGACCGGCGCCGGACGCGGGTTTTGCGCCGGGCAGGACTTGTCTGATCGCGCTGTTCTGCCAACTGCGGCACCCGATGCTGAAGGCATTGATCTGGGCGCATCGATCGAGAATTTCTACAAGCCGCTGCTGTTACGACTGCGGACATTGCCGATGCCCACGATCGCCGCTGTCAACGGGGTCGCGGCGGGGGCCGGCGCAAACATTCCATTTGCGTGTGACCTGGTTTACGCAGCCAAGTCAGCGAGCTTTATTCAATCGTTCGCCAAGCTCGGACTGGTACCTGATTGCGGCGGCACGTGGTGGCTTCCGCGGCTGGTCGGCCCGGCGCGCGCCTTGGGCCTGGCGCTGCTGGGTGACAAGCTGCCCGCGGAACAGGCGGCGGAGTGGGGCTTGATCTGGCGCTGTGTTGACGATGATCAGCTGCTGCCGACAGTGCATAAAGTGGCGCAGCAGCTCGCTGCCGGACCCACGCGCGGGTATGTGCGAACGCGTCAGGCCATCGACGCAGCGTGGCTGACGCCGTTCGAACCGGCGCTTGATATCGAGCGCGACTATCAACGCGAGCTCGGCCGGTCGAACGACTACCGGGAAGGGGTCGCTGCTTTCATGCAAAAGCGTGCGCCGGTGTTTACAGGCACGTGATGAATGACGCAGCGAAGATAGTGCGGCAGGGATCGGGCTCTGCGCTGCCAGGCCCGCAGGCGACCGCCGAGGCGGTGCGTGATCGAATGTTTGCTGACGACGCTGCATCGCGCAGCCTCGGCATGCGCGTCGATCAAGTGGGGCCCGGATACTCAAAGCTGTCAATGATTGTTCGGCCCGACATGCTGAACGGCTTTGCAACGTGTCACGGCGGCTTCATTGCAACCCTCGCGGACTCTGCGTTTGCGTTTGCCTGTAACAGTCATAACGAAGTGACCGTTGCATCGGGCATCGTGGTGGATTTTCTGGCACCGGTGTACGAGGGCGATGCGCTGCAGGCCGAGTGTCGCGAGGTCGCGCTGACTGGCCGCACAGGTGTCTACGACATCACCGTCACCAACCAGCACGGCAAGGCGGTGGTCGTGATGCGGGGCCGCTCGCACACGATGAAGGGCAAAGCGGTGGTCGAGTTGTGATGACAAGCGATCTGGAGCCGATCGAACACGCAAGCCAGGCCGAGCTAACGGCATTGCAGCTCGAGCGCTTGCGCTGGTCCCTTGCGCATGCTTACGAAAACGTGCCGCACTATCGAGCGAAATTCGACGCGGCGCGCGTGCACCCCTCAGACATCAAATCGCTGGCTGACCTGTGCAGGTTTCCTTTCACCACCAAGCACGATTTGCGCGATACGTATCCGTTTGGCATGTTCGCGGTGCCGCAGGAAAAAATAGTGCGCATCCATGCCTCGAGCGGCACCACGGGTAAACCGACGGTGGTCGGATATTCGGCAAAGGACATCGACACGTGGGCCACGGTGATGGCGCGCTCGATCCGCGCTGCCGGCGGCCGGCGTGGGGACATCGTTCATGTTGCCTACGGCTACGGACTTTTTACCGGCGGCCTGGGCGCGCATTACGGCGCAGAAAAGCTCGGTTGCACGGTCATTCCGATGTCTGGCGGCATGACCGAGCGGCAGGTTCAGCTGATCACCGACTTCAAGCCCAAGATCATCATGGTGACGCCCTCGTACATGCTGGCGATCGTCGAGGAGATGCAGAACCAGGGCGTCGATCCAAAAGCCTGTTCGCTGAAGATCGGAATCTTTGGCGCCGAACCGTGGACAGCATCGATGCGTGCCGCTATCGAGGGCAAAACATCGCTCGACGCCATCGACATCTACGGGCTGTCTGAAATCATCGGGCCTGGGGTTGCGCAGGAGTGCATCGAGACCAAGGATGGACTTACTGTCTGGGAGGATCACTTTTATCCCGAGATCATTGATCCGAACAGCGGCGAAGTGTTGCCCGAAGGCGAACAAGGCGAGCTTGTCTTTACGTCGCTGACGAAGGAAGCGCTGCCGATGATTCGTTACCGCACGCGCGACCTGACGCGGCTGCTGCCGCCGACCGCGCGCAGCATGCGGCGCATCGAGAAAATCACCGGACGCTCCGACGACATGCTGATCATTCGCGGCGTCAATTTATTCCCGACACAAATCGAAGAGCTGATCTTGAAGCAGCCGGAACTTGAACCGCATTACACGCTGGAAATCACGCGGCCGGTACATCTCGATGAACTGACGGTGCACGTCGAGATGGGATCGCAACTGGCTAACGGTAGCCAGGATGCGCGTCACGCCGCGGCACAAAAGCTTGAACAGGCAATCAAAGCGTATGTCGGACTTTCGGCCAGCGCGCGCCTCGCATCGCCGCTGGCTATCGAGCGCTCGACCGGCAAAGCCAAACGCATCGTCGATCGACGGGCAAAGGAGTAGGCATGTACACCCAGGCTATGGATATTCCGTCCGGTGACCGCGAAGCTTCAGAAAACAGCGACGCCGCGTACGAAGCGGAATTCGACGCGAAGCTAGCACGCGGCGACTTCATCGAACCGAAAGACTGGATGCCCGAGCGGTATCGCAAGACATTGATCCGGCAGATCAGCCAGCACGCGCACTCGGAAATCGTCGGCATGCTGCCCGAAGGCGGCTGGATTACGCGGGCGCCGACGTTGGAACGAAAGTGCATCCTGCTGGCAAAGGTGCAGGATGAAGCCGGTCACGGCATGTATCTGTACTCGGCTGCCGAAACGCTCGGCGTGTCGCGTGACGATTTGATCGAGGCGCTGCACTCGGGCAAGGCGAAGTATTCGTCGATCTTCAACTATCCGACCAAGACGTGGGCGGACATCGGCGTGGTCGGCTGGCTGGTCGATGGTGCGGCCATCATGAACCAGATTCCGCTGACGCGTTGCTCGTACGGGCCGTACGCGCGCGCGATGGTTCGCGTGTGCAAGGAAGAATCGTTTCACCAACGACAGGGATACGACCTGCTGCTGACGCTGATGAAAGGATCAACGGATCAGCGCGCGATGGTTCAGGACGCCGTCAATCGATGGTGGTGGCCGTCGCTGATGATGTTCGGGCCGCACGACAGCGAGTCAACCAACAGCGGCGATTCAATGAAGTGGGGAATCAAGCGCATCAGCAATGATGACCTCCGGCAGAAGTTCGTCGATGCGACGGTGCCGCAGGCGAAGCTGCTGGGCGTCACGCTGCCCGATCCCGATCTCAAATGGAATCCCGCGCGCGGCGAAGCGGGGCACTGGGATTTTGGTCCGATCGACTGGAGCGAATTCTGGAGCGTCGTCAATGGCCATGGCGAGTGCAACGCGGAGCGGCTGGCAGATCGCATCAAGGCTTGGGACGACGGTGCGTGGGTACGCGAAGCCGCATTGGCACACACGCAAAAGCGGCGGCATCGCGATTGCGTCGCTGCATGAACGCGCCCGTGAATCACAAAGAGTGGCCGCTGTGGGAAGTGTTCATTCGCAGCCGTAACGGCCTCGATCACAAGCATTGCGGCAGCCTGCACGCGGTCGATGCGGCGATGGCGCTGAAGAACGCGCGCGACGTGTTCACCCGGCGCATGGAGGGCGTCAGCGTTTGGGTCGTCCGTGCCGATGACATCGTTGCCAGTGATCCCGACGTCAAGCCGGAAATGTTTGATCCGGCGGCCGACAAGATCTACCGGCATCCGACGTTTTATACGTTGCCCGACGAAGTCAACCACATGTGACGCAGCAGTGAACACGCTTACCGCACCGGTCAGCGCAGCCCACCTCAATTACCTGCTGCGCATTGCTGATTCATCGTTGATTCTGGGGCACCGGCTTTCCGAGTGGTGCGGCCACGGTCCGGTGATCGAAGAAGACATTGCGTTGACCAACGTCGCCCTTGATCTGATTGGTCAGGCCCGCGCGTTGTACACGCATGCGGGGGAGTCGGAGGGGCGCGACCGCGACGAAGACGTGTTTGCATTCAATCGGCCGCAGGAGGAATTCTGCAACGTGTCGATGGTCGAGCTGCCCAATGGTGACTACGCCTGCACCATCCTCCGCAACTTCCTGTTCACCGCATTTCAGCGCGAGCTCTGGGTCGCGCTGCATTCGTCCTCCGACGCGGCGCTCGCACAGATTGCTGCCAGGAGCGTCAAGGAAACGCGGTACCACGTGCAACACGCGTCTGATTGGACAGTGCGCATGGGCGACGGCACCGACGAGTCGCATGCGCGGATGCAGCGAGCACTCGATTACCTTTGGCCTTATACCGCTGAATTTTTTTCTGCATCGTTGGACGACGGCGAGACTGCGAAGTCCGGAATCGGGCCGGTGTGGTCCGCTCTCGAAGCGGCGTGGCGCAACGCGGTGCTCCCGCTACTGGACGTCGCCACGCTGCAGATTCCACAGCGCACGGCGTTTGTGTCGCGCGGCAAGGAAGGGATGCATGGCGAGCACATGCAGACGCTGCTCAGCGAGATGCAGTTCCTGCAGCGCGCTCATCCGAATTGCAAGTGGTAACAAGGTTCGCGCACGGATGACGCCCAAATATCACACGTTGCGGATAGCGGACGTGCGCCGCGAGACGCCGGACTGCATCAGCCTCAAGTTCGATGTGCCGCCCGAACTTTCTGGCGAGTATCGTTTTGTGCAGGGTCAGCATCTCGGATTGCGCGCAGTTCTCGACGGTGAGGAATTTCGCCGCTCTTATTCGATTTGTTCAGGGCTCGACGACGGTGAAATTCGCGTTGCGATCAAGAAGGTAGGCGGTGGCCGCTTCTCGCAATGGGCGAACGAGGCGCTCAAGCCCGGTGACCCGATCGAGGTGATGACGCCGGAAGGCCGTTTCTTCACTCGCCTCGATCCGCAACGCTCGAGGCACTACGCGGCGTTTGTCGCCGGCAGCGGAATTACGCCGGTGTTATCACTGATTCGTACGACGTTGGCGCGCGAGCCAAAGTCGCGTTTCACGTTGGTTTACGGCAATCGGCGCCAATCTTCAGTGATGTTTCACGAAGCGCTCGAAGATCTGAAGGACCGATACCTGACGCGCTTCAGGCTGTACAACGTTTTCTCGCGCGAGACGCAGGATGTCGATCTGTTCAACGGCCGGATCGATGCCGCGAAGGTCCGGGAATTTCTCGACTCTGTGCTGCCGGTCGAAACGATCGACGAAGCGTTCGTCTGTGGGCCGCTGACGATGATCGACGAGGTCGAGGTGGCGCTGCTCCGCGCCGGAATGCCTGCGCATCATGTTCACGTCGAGCGATTCGGCATTGCGACCGGGCCGGCGGAGCCGATCGATGACACCGATGCGGCGCAGTCGCATATCGATCTGATCATCGACGGCGTGCGACGTCAGGTCAGTTTCATTCCCGGTCAGCAATCGATCCTCGAGGCGGGGCGCGACGCGGGCATCGACTTGCCGTTTTCGTGCAAGGGCGGCATGTGCAGTACCTGCCGCGCAAAGGTGCTTGAGGGTCGGGTCAAGATGGCGAAGAACTATGCTCTCGAACCACACGAGGTGGCCGACGGCTTCGTGCTGACGTGCCAGTCGTACCCAGTGACGGAACGCGTCGTGATTTCCTACGACGCGCGGTCGTAATGGCTCGCACCAAAGCGGCAGGGTTCGACCGGCAGCGCGCAGCGATTCGTGACGCGGCGGCACGCCAGTTTGCCGACAAGGGTTACGCTGCCGCGTCGATTGCTGACGTCGCGCGAGCGTGTGGTGTATCGAAGGCGTTGATGTATCACTATTACCGAGACAAGGAGCATCTGCTGGCCGATATCGCTGAGAGTTACGTCGGGCGGCTGCAGGACATTATCGATCGGGTACGTGCGGAAGCGTTGCCGCCGGCTGCGCACCTGCGGCGCCTGATTGAGCTCTTCATGGCAGAGTACGAACATTCGGCGGCGCGGCACCGGGTATTGGTGCAGGACGTCAAGTATCTGCAGCGAGCTCATCGCGCTCGCGTGCTGACAAAGGAACGCAAGGTCGTGCAGGGTTACGCCGAAGTGATTGCCAAAATCGCGCCGCAGACAGATCGCGAAGCACTGATCAAGCCGTTGACAATGATTCTATTTGGAATGATCAACTGGACATTTACGTGGTTCAAGGAGCGCGGGCCGCTGACATACGCCGAGATGGCACCGGTGGTCGCCGACTTGTTTTTAGGCGGGGTCGCTCGCGTTCAGGCACCCGCGCACACACCGATACGGAAGAGCAGGGCTCGCGTACCGGCTGCTCAGCTTGGAGTGGGGGCATGAACGACGTGTTTTTATGTGACGGCCTTCGCACGCCAATCGGCCGCTATGGCGGCGCGCTGTCGAGCGTGCGCGTCGATGATCTCGCGGCGCATCCGTTGAAAGCGTTGATGGCGCGCCATCCACAAATCGATTGGGCCGGTGTCGACGACGTGTACTACGGCTGCGCGAACCAGGCCGGCGAAGACAACCGCAACGTCGCGCGCATGGCGGTGTTGCTGGCGGGATTGCCAGACTCGGTGCCCGCCGCGACCATCAACCGACTGTGTGGATCGAGCATGGACGCGGTAGGGATTTGCGCGCGGGCCATTCGATCTGGCGAGGCCGACTTGATGATTGCCGGTGGCGTCGAGGGAATGTCGCGCGCGCCATTTGTAATGCCCAAGGCGGATTCGGCTTTTTCGCGCAGCAATTCGGTATTCGACACGACGCTGGGCTGGCGTTTCGTCAACGCCCAGATGAAGGCGCAGTACGGCATCGACTCGATGCCCGAGACGGCAGAAAACGTTGCGCATGAGTTTGGCGTTGCGCGGTCCGATCAGGATGCCTTTGCGCTGCGCTCTCAGCAGCGCTATTCCGCAGCCCATGCAAACGGTTTCTTTAACGAAGAAATCGCCCCGGTCACCGTCTCAGGCAGGAAAGGCGAAGCGGTCATCAGCAAAGATGAGCACCCACGCGAAACAACACTCGATGCATTGGCGAAGCTCAAGGGCGTCGTCAGGCCTGACGGTACGGTAACCGCCGGCAATGCGTCAGGCATTAACGACGGCTCAGTCGCGTTGTTGATCGGCAGCGCATCGGCGGTGCGCAAGCACGGCCTTAAGCCGATTGCGCGTCTGCACGGCATTGCAACTGCGGGAGTGGCGCCGCGCATCATGGGCATGGGTCCGGCGCCGGCGACGCAGAAGTTGCTTGAGCGTCACAAGCTGAAGATTTCTGACGTTGATGTCATTGAATTGAACGAGGCATTTGCCGCGCAGGCGCTTGCAGTTACGCGCCACTTGGGGTTGCCTGACGACGCCGCGCACGTGAATGCGAACAGTGGCGCCATCGCGTTGGGCCATCCGCTCGGCGCTTCCGGCGCACGCATTGTCCTGACCGCGGCGCGCGAGCTGCAACGTCGCGGCGGCCGATACGCGATCGCCACGATGTGCATCGGCGTAGGGCAGGGTATCGCCCTGCTTGTTGAAAAGGTTTGATTTTGCTTAGATGTACGTTTACGAATGAAACAACGAGGAGACAAAATGAAATTCACAATTAAACTGTTGGCGGCAACGACCGTCGGCGTCGTGTGCGCTGGCGCAGCGCTCGCACAGGACATCAAGGTCGGCGTTACAGTTTCAGCCACCGGCCCCGCGGCGTCGCTAGGCATTCCCGAGCGCAATACTTTCCCGCTGTTGCCGCAGACGATCGGCGGCAAGAAGGTCAACTACATTGTGCTCGATGACGCGTCGGATACCACCACCGCAGTGCGCAACGCGCGCAAGCTGATAAGCGAGGACAAGGTCGATGTTCTGGTGGGCTCGACCATAACGCCAAATTCGCTGGCGATGATCGATGTTGCATCCGAGAGCGAGACGCCGATGATTTCGATGGCCGCGTCGAGCCGCATTGTCGAACCCGTGGATGCCAAGCGACGCTGGGTGTTCAAGACGCCGCAAAACGACCAGCAGATGGCGCTGGTGATCGTAGGGCACATGCTCGGCCAAGGCATTAAAACGGTGGGCTTCATTGGATTCGCGGACGCCTATGGGGAAGGCTGGTGGAACGAGTTTTCAAAAATCGCAGAAACGCGCGGCTTGAAAGTCGTGGGCAACGAGCGCTATCAGCGAGCCGACACGTCGGTCACGGGCCAGATACTCAAGCTGGTCAGCGCCAAGCCGGACGCGATTTTGATTGCAGGCGCGGGAACACCGGCAGCGTTGCCGCAAAAGACTCTGAAGGAGCGCGGTTACGCCGGCAAGATTTATCAGACGCATGGTGTGGCGAACAACGACTTCCTTCGCGTGTGCGGCAAGGATTGTGAGGGCACGTATCTGCCGGCCGGCCCGGTGCTGGTCACCGAGCAATTGCCGAACGATCATCCGGTGAAGAAGGGCGCGATGGCATATGTGACCGCGTACGAAGGTGCGCAAGGCAAAGGCAGCGTTTCGACGTTCGGCGCGCACGCTTGGGACGTCGGCGTGCTGCTGCAGCAGGCGATTCCGGTTGCTTTGAAGAAAGGACAACCGGGTACCAAGGAGTTTCGTGTCGCGCTGCGCGATGCGCTCGAAGGCGTCAAGAACGCCGCGGGCGCGCACGGCATCTTCAACATGAGCGCCACGGATCACCTAGGCCTGGATCAACGCGCTGCCGTGATGATTCAGATTGTCGATGGCAAGTGGGTAATGCAGAAGTAAAAGCCATCTTGGCCGGGTATCGATGAGGCCGCGACACCGTCGCGGCTTTTTTTCATGAATCTCGACATTGCGCTGCTGCTCGCACAAGACGGTATTACCAATGGTGCGATCTACGCATTGCTAGCGCTCGCACTTGTCCTCGCGTTTTCGGTGACGCGTGTGATCTTCATTCCGCAGGGCGAGTTCGTTGCGTATGGCGCGCTGACGCTGGTGGCATTGCAAGCCGGCAAGCTGCCTGGAACGGTGATCTTGCTGATGATTGCCGGTGGCTTGGTGGCGTGCGCGGAGTTGATGACCGCAACTCGCACGCAGCGCTGGCGGCCAGTGCTTTTGGTGCTTGCGTGGAACGTCGGATATCCGCTGGCGCTGTTCGCAGTGCTGAAGCTCTTTCCGATGCAGGGCTGGCCGATGGCAGCGCAGGTGGCGCTGGCGCTGGCGATCATCGTGCCGCTCGGTCCAATGGTGTATCGACTCGCATATCAGCCGTTGGCGGAAGCGTCGGTGCTGATGCTGTTGATTGTGTCGGTGGCCGTGCATGTAGTGATGGTCGGGCTCGGCTTGTTGGTGTTCGGCGCCGAGGGATCGCGTACGCCGGCATTCTCGGACGGCACCTTCACGCTCGGAACGCTGACTGCGAGCGCGCAGTCGCTATGGGTCATCGGCTGCTCACTGCTGTTGATCGTCGCGTTCAGCGTGCTGTTCGACCGCACGGTTTACGGCAAAGCACTGCGCGCCACCGCGATCAATCGCCTCGGTGCGCGGTTGATGGGCATACCGGCCGAGTTCGCCGGTAAGTTGTCTTTCTTCCTCTGTGCGCTGATCGGCGCTGTGTCGGGCATATTGATCGCGCCGATCACGACGATCTACTACGACACCGGCTTTCTGATCGGGCTCAAGGGCTTTGTCGCTGCAATCATCGGCGGCCTGGCGAGTTATCCAGTCGCCGCGCTCGGCGCTCTGCTGGTCGGATTGATCGAATCGTTCTCTTCGTTCTGGGCCAGTGCGTACAAGGAGGTGATCGTGTTCACGCTGATCATTCCGGTTTTGCTGTGGCGCTCGCTGCGCACGCGTCACGTGGAAGACGATGAGTGAAATGAGCGAATGAAGCTGCAAGCAAAGCCAAGCTGGTTCGCTGCGGCGCTGGTGCTGGGGCTGGTCGTTGCACCGCTGGTGCTGGCCGAGTTCTCGATCACGCTCCTCAACTACATCGGCCTTGCTTCACTTGTCGTTCTTGGGCTTGTACTGCTGACAGGAGTCAGCGGATTGACTTCGTTTGGGCAGGCGGCATTCGTTGGCCTCGGCGCGTACACGACTGCGGTGCTGACGACATCGACCGAGTTGCCGAGCGCACTTGCGTGGCTTGCCGCTTCGCCATGGCTGGCGCTGATCGCGGGGCTGTTGCTGACGGTTGCAGTCGCAGCGGCGCTCGGCTTGATCACGCTACGGTTGTCCGGGCACTACCTGCCCCTCGGTACGATCGCTTGGGGAATCAGTCTGTATTTTCTGTTCGGGACATCGGAGACGCTCGGTGGACATACCGGGCGCGGCGGCCTGCCCGCCATCTCGATGTTCGGCAGATCGCTCGAATCCGGCCGTGAGATTTTCTATTTGATCTGGGCGTTCGTGCTCGCGGCGTTGCTGACGACACGCAACCTGCTCGACTCGCGCGAAGGACGCGCGATCCGCGCGCTGAAAGGCGGCCGCGTGATGGCCGAATCGATGGGTGTCAACACTTGGGCCTCGCGCATGATCGTGTTCGTGCTGGCGGCGATGATGGCGTGCGCATCGGGCTGGCTGTATGCGCACATGCAGCGCTTCGTGAACCCGACGCCGTTTTCGTTGCACGCGGGCATCGAGTATCTGTTCATGACGGTCATCGGCGGCGCCAGCTTCGTATGGGGCGCGGTGCTCGGATCTTCGGTGATCACCGTCTCCAATCAGTGGCTGCGCGACTGGCTGCCGCAGATCGTTGGCCAGGCCGGCAACTACGAGACGATCGTGTTCGGCGTTTTGATGATCGTGATCCTGCAGCGTGCGCCGGATGGCCTGTGGCGTGCGATCACGAAGCGGCTTGCAATGCGCGAGACGCGCCGGCCGTCGGGCTCGCATCCCACGTTGCCTCGCGCGCAGCCAGCGCCGCGCAGGGAACTGCTGCTCGATGTGCAAGCCATCACCAAGCGTTTCGGCGGCCTGGTCGCCGTGGATCAGTTGAGCCTCAGCGTGCGCGCCGGCGAGATCGTCGCGCTGATCGGTCCGAACGGCGCCGGCAAGAGCACTGCATTCAACGTGATCTCCGGCGTGCTCGATGCGAGCGGCGGCTCGGTGCAGTTTGCGGGCCGCTCGATCACCGGCGCGACGTCGCGCGACATCGCGAGAATGGGATTGAGCCGCACCTTCCAGCATGTGCGGCTGCTGCCGCAGATGAGCGTGCTGGACAACGTCACGATCGGCGCGCATCGGCGCGCTTATCCGGGTCTACTCGTTGGCGTCGCCACCGGCGCGTGGCGGCTCGATCGCCGCAGTGAAGCGATGCTGCTCGCTGAAGCGGCGACACAGCTTGAGCGCGTCGGCCTCGCGTCGCATGCCAACGATGACGCAGGCTCGCTGCCGCTCGGTCAGCAGCGCACGCTCGAGATTGCGCGCGCGCTCGCGTCCGATCCGAAGCTCGTGTTGCTCGACGAACCCGCCGCGGGTCTGCGCTACATGGAGAAGCGCCAGCTCGCTGAGCTGCTGCGCAAGCTGCGCGACGAAGGGCTCGGCGTGCTGCTGGTCGAGCACGACATGGACTTTGTGATGGGTCTTGCCGACCGCGTGGTCGTGATGGATTTCGGACAGAAGATCGCTGAAGGTACGCCGGCCGAAGTGCAGCGCGATCCGCGCGTGATCGAAGCGTATCTGGGCGGCGTCGACGAAAGGGATGCGGCATGAGCGATGGGCGCCAGGCCGCCCCAAGCTCATCGCGTGCCCCGCGGGGGGCGGGCGCGCAGTGACCGGGGGCGAACACATGAATCAAGCCGCGCCGTTGCTGGAAGTGCGCGACATGTCGGTCGCCTACGGCAAGGTCGGCGCGGTCGTCAATGCGCGGCTTTCAGTGAATCAAGGTCAGATCGTCACGGTGATCGGGCCGAACGGCGCAGGCAAGACCACGCTGCTCGCAGCGATCATCGGCGCGCTGCCCGCCAACGGTAGTGCGCGCGGCGCGATTCAGTTTGCCGGCGAAGCGAGCGACGCAACCGACACATCGATCGAGCGCATGGTCGCGCGCGGCATGACGCTGGTGCCCGAGCGCCGCGAATTGTTCGGCGAGATGAGCGTCGCCGACAACCTGCTGCTCGGCGCGTTTCAGCGCTACCGCTCCGGCCAGCGCGATCACGCGCAGACGATGGACGAAGTCTTCGCGCTGTTCCCGCGCCTGCGCGACCGGCGCACACAGCTCGCCGGCACGCTGTCCGGCGGCGAGCGCCAGATGCTCGCCGTCGGCCGCGCGCTGATGGCGAAGCCGAAACTGCTGATGCTCGACGAACCCTCACTCGGCCTGGCGCCACTGATCGTGCGTGAG
Source organism: Burkholderiaceae bacterium (assembly GCA_013696665.1). Lineage (GTDB taxonomy): Bacteria > Pseudomonadota > Gammaproteobacteria > Burkholderiales > Burkholderiaceae_F > JACCZX01. The sequence continues at coordinate 12,879 of JACCYC010000388.1, forward strand.
ATCTTCCACATTATCGTCGAGCTGAAGCGGCGCGGCGTGTCGATTTTGCTGGTCGAACAGAATGCGCGCGCGGCGTTGCAGACCGCCGACTATGCGTATGTGTTGGAAACCGGAGAAATCACGCTCAAAGGTCCGGCGCGCGATCTAGCCACCGACTCGCGCGTTGTCGAAAGCTATCTGGGGCTCGGCGGTCGCGTCTCGTCCTAGGTGCCGTACGCGCAAGAGTGAGGAAATGGCGCAGCTTTCAAGCCGATTCTTGACGTTTTAGTGTGCGGTAGCTTCCACACACGGCGTATACTTCGTCTTACTTCAATCTTACGCGGAGAATCGTCGTGGAATCGACCAAGCTTTCCAGCAAAGGGCAGGTGATCCTGCCCGCTGCGATTCGTACGGCGCGGCGTTGGACGCCGGGCACCGAGTTCGCCGTTTTAGAAACTGCCGATGGTGTTCTGTTGAAGCCAAAA
>JACCYC010000029.1 GCA_013696665.1 Burkholderiaceae bacterium
CGTAGCGAGCTCGATAGCTACTCCGAAAACGGCAGTGCGCTGGCGGCGCTGACTTACGGCGGACTGACCGTCAACGACGATTCGCTGGTCGCTGGCTTCCGGGGCAGCTACGACCTCCCGCTCGGAGCGCTAACGTTGACGCCGAGTCTGAGACTGGAACAGCGCCGCACCCATAGCCGCGCTGCAGATCAGTCAGTTGCGTACGCCGATATGCCAACCGGCGTGTACACGCTTAAGCACGTATCGGACTCCAGCGATTTCACAACGGGCGGAATTGGATTCCTGCTGCGCATGGGGATGAGCTTCACGGTTGATATTGAGTACACCTACACAACCGGGTCCGGTACGTTCCGCACCGAGACAGCACGGGCCCTGCTGCGCGCGACCTTCTAATTCTCGCGTCCGAAGCAGCCGCGTGGTCAGCTTCGATCGTGCGCCAGCGCCGAGCCATCGCCGATAATCGATGATGCTGAACCATCACTGGGGCGCATTCCCGAGTCGTGGCTTTTGGTACGGTTGATCCGTTACGAGCGTCGTCATCAGCGCACCGAAAGCCGCAGCAGCAGCCAGCAGCAGCAAACCTTGCTGCCAAGCTAAATTGATGTTGCCCGCCGCGCTGCCGCGATCGATCAGCCACCCCACCGCAGGCTGCAGCACACCGGCGCCGAAGAAGATCCCGACGTTTACGACCGACGTGGCAATGCCCGAGTGTTCAGGCCGGTTTACTTCTTTCGCGATCGTCCATGACAACGTGAAGCCCGGGATCAGTAAACCCATTAGCAGAAACCAGGCAATCGTTGCCGGGACCGGCCAATCGACGTGCAGCATTAGCGGGAGCCACGAGGCCACGTAGAGCATGGCGAACACGCGCATCACTGCGCGCCGGCTGCCCAGGCGGTCGGACAGCATGCCGATTGCGAGGGAACCGAAGGCCACTCCAATCAGCAACGCGCTCACATGCTGAGCTGCTGTTACGCGCGACATTCGATAGGTGTGCTCGAGCCACGGCACCGCCCACAGACCTGCGAACGCCAAGAAGCTTCCGCCAATTCCCACATTGACGAAGAAGCCGGGCCATGTGGCTCGGTTTCGAAGCACACTTGCTAGCGCGTGCTTCCAGTGAACGCGCCCCCTTGGCGCAGCGGACGGGTTCACGGGCGCGAACCCGCGCGCCTGCGGCGTATCACGCACGACCAGCCACGACACGATTCCTAAGAGGATGGATACGAATGACAGCGCTACAAACACTGTGCGCCATGATGTCTGCGTGACGACCCACGCCAGCGGCGCACCCGCGACCACGGCCCCAAGATTGCCGGCGAACATTGTGGCGCCGGACAATGTTGCAAACCGATTTGCGGGAAACCAGTCAGCCGAGATTTTCAGGACCGCGATAAACGCGACCGATACACCGATGCCGACCAGCGTGCGCCCAGCCGCCGCTATCTCGAACGTGGGTGCCAGTGCGAACACCAAGGAGCCAATGCCGGCAACCACCGATCCACATGAAATTATCTTGCGCGGACCAAGGGTGTCGGCCAGCACGCCGACCGGGACCTGCAGCAACGTGTAGACGTAAAAATAGGTAGCCGCCAGCGTTCCAAGCAGCGTCGCGTTAATCGCCAGGTCACGCGCGAGTTCAGATGCGATGGCTGCCGGCGCAATACGGTGAAAGAACGACAGCACAAAGCTGGCGAGGACCGTGCCCAGAATCAGGCGACGAGTGGTGACAAACGACATTGAGAGTGAGGCGCTTGTTGAGGCGGTCAAGGCTCAATCCCTGATGGTAGATGCACGGCGTGCGTTAAGCCGGGCAGGCGTCCGGTGTTCTCCAGGCAGACAGCGTGGATTGAGTTGACCGCGCCTCCGAGCGCCATGCAACCAGGGTCCAGAGAAAACTTCCGAAATCCTGCACGGCGAACAGCAATGCAAGCGGGCCAGGGACGATGCCGAGGTACCAGAGTACGGCCATGATGGGCGGAACAAGCGGCCGATCCAGCAGCGACGCAAAAACGAAGCCTTCGGCGTTAAGGCGGCCACTCACGATGTACAACATCCCAACTCCGCCGACGAGCAACGCGTCAAGTCTCAAATAATTGGCGCCCTGCGGTTCGAGCGCTGGCAGGTGAAGGAGTGCGGCCGAAAAATGCGGTGCCAGCATCAGCACGGCCGATTCCACCAGGATCAACCAGCCGAATGCTTCCACGCTTTTGGCCACGCCAGTTTGCACAGGGGGGTGCAAAAGCCGCCGAAACATTTCAGCAAAAGAAGGGTGCCCCATTGAGCAGGGACTTTAGCAATATTCCCTGCGCTGGGATTGGAAGCGATCACGTGCCGCTTCAGTTTGCGCCAAGCACCCTCTTTGTTAACTATCCCACTTACGAGACGGACGGCGTATGCAGTTTGGATTGACCGGTTGACGCCCCGTGACCACCCGTGGGATTCGGCATCCGGGTGGCGATGTACTTGCGCATCAGTTGGCCGGTCTTTGCGTCGCGACAGACAGCCCAGGTGGGCGTGGGTTGCATTTGCAGGTCTCAGGCAGTTTGCAGGCCTTCATCATTTACCCACTCATGGATTCCGAAGCGGTGATAAATAAGGCCGCTCGAACGTAGTTTTTAAGGTGGAATACCAGAAGATGGGTGCTTTGGCGGTGTCGGGCGCGTCGCAAGCCCGCCATCAACGGGCATACGCCTTGCCGGTGGTAGCGCCCATTGCTAACACTGTAGGGAATCTCCATGGCAAATACATCATCTTCAGCACGGGCCGAGTCGAAGACCGATGCGATCGAACTGCTGATTCAGGACCATCGTAAAGTCGAAAAGCTTTTTAAGCAGTACGAAAAACTGGTCGAGGAGGAGGGTAGCTACAACGAGCGCGAAGCGTTGGCCGCGACGATATGCACCGAGCTGACGGTCCATGCCCAGGTTGAGGAAGAAATTTTCTACCCGGCGGCGCGCGACATTCTCGACGAAGAAGACTTGGTCGACGAAGCCGTGGTCGAGCATGCAAGTGCCAAGGATTTAATCGCGCAGCTGGCCGACATGTCGCCCGATGACGATCTCTACGATGCAAAAGTCAAGGTGCTGGGTGAATTGATCGAGCACCACGTCGAAGAAGAAGAGGAGCAAATGTTTCCCAAGTGCAAGAAGGCGCGGCTCGATACGGCTTCGCTCGGGACTCAGATGGTGGAGCGCAAGATGGAACTCGCAGAAGAGCTGGGTATCGGCGCTGAAGCAACCGAGGAGCGCGAGTAGTCATTACCGTATTTTTTGCAGCCCCGACTCGGTTTAACTTTTAGAAAGACGATTTGTGAATCATCTGAGTAGTGTTGGCGCGAGGGCTTTGGCCCTCGCGTTTTTATGCGGTTCGCTGCCGATGCCGCACTCAAAAACGCCGGAGTCAGGACCGAGCGCAAAAACTTTGAGGGTGCGACTCATGAGTTCTTCGGTATGGGCGCCGTGGTCAAAGACGCGAAGGAAGCTCAGGCCTATGCCGGTCGACGGCTGAAGCAGGCGTTTGGCAAAGGCGGTTAATTTCTGATGGGCTTAAAACGGGGCTGGCTCTGCGCTAGCCCCCTTTTTTTTGCACGAGGTGCGCCATCGCTTCCTGCATTTCACCCGGCTGCTGCCGCAAGCCCTCTGTAACGCCGTCACGATCTTGTTCCGGTCGGTTCTGGCTGACCTTCCATTTGCCGGCGAGCCGTGCAATTTGAATTTCGATGCCGACAATTGATCCAGTCAATGTCTCAATAAAGTCTGCTGGAGCGTCGCTGACTTTCCACGGTTCCGCGCGCGGCGCTTCGTGACGTTGCGTAAGCTGGTCCACGAATTGACGCAGCCATTTTCGATCTTCTATTACGCGTAACGGCCCGTGTGCATGCACGACGGCGTAGTTCCAGGTGGGAACCACTTTGCCGTGCTCGCGTTTGGTGGGATACCAGGCCGGCGAGATGTAGGTGTGCGGACCCTGAAACATCACAAGCGCCTCGACGTCCGGAGAAAAGTCGCGCCACACCGGATTAGCGCGAGCGACGTGCCCACGCAGCGTTCCAAGTGGAGCGGGACGTGGATCGATTTCAAATGGAATGTGGTTTGCCTCGAGCCCGTGCGGCGCAACGACGACCAGCGCACCGAATGGGTGCGCGCGTACGAGTTCATGCAAGACTTCGACGCGGGTTTCCGCAAAGTGGGAAGGCACGTACATCAGGCGGCTCCCGGTCGTGCGTTTGAGGAAGGAAATGTGATCACGTGGTCGGCGTCGAGTCGAATGCCGATTTTTTCGCCGATCGCGTGGTCATGGTGGCTTGGTACTAGAGCCAGCACTTCGCGGCCGCTGGCAAGCCGCAGCGTGTAGACGAAATCACCTCCGCGAAATACCTTGCGCACAACCTCGGCCTTCAACTCACTGGCATCGTCGTGCACGACATCATCCGGGCGCAGCAGAACGTCGACGTCCACGTTTGCAACATCACCGTTCAGCAGCAGTCCTCCCGCGGGGATATAGCTGAGCGGCCATTTACCCTGCAGCTCGCCGAGCTCGATTTCCACATTCATCGACGTCAATACTTTCGCGGGCAGGAATACGCCTTCACCGATGAAGTCGGCAACGTAGCGCGTGGCCGGACGGTGATACAGCTCATAGGGGCGGTCCCATTGCTCGATCCGCCCGGAGTTCATGACACCGACACGGTCGGCCATCGCGAACGCTTCCTGCTGATCGTGAGTCACAAGCATCGCAGTCGTGTCGCTCGCCTTGAGAATCTGCCGCACTTCCGCTCCGAGCCGCGCCCGCAGGTCGACGTCGAGACTCGAAAAAGGCTCGTCCATCAGCAGCAGCGCGGGCCGAGGCGCGAGCGCGCGAGCCAGTGCCACGCGTTGCTGTTGCCCTCCCGAGAGCTCGTGTGGATACGAGCCCATCTTGCTTCCAAGACCCACGAGTTCGATCATCGCTTGGACGCGCGAGGCGCGCTCTGCAGGCCCGAGATGACGCAGCCCGAAAGCAATATTGTCTTCAACCTTTAGGTGCGGAAACAGCGAGTAGTCCTGGAAAACCAGGCCGATGCCCCGCCTTTCGGCGGCCGCGGTGAAGCGCGGGCCCGAAACCACCGCCCCTGCTATTTCGATCGTGCCGTCTTCAACTGGAATGAACCCTGCAATCGCCCGAAGCAACGTGGTCTTGCCGCAACCGGAGCTGCCGACCACGCAACCGATCTCCCCGCGTTCCAGAGACAACCACACGCCATCGATGACTGGGGGCGAGGCGTTTCCTCGATAGGCAATTCGCAATCTTTCGATCAGCAGTAGCGGCCGTGGCGTCTCCATCCGGTCAGTCTAAGTCAGGTGCAATAATTCCAGCAGCCAACATTGATGTTGGATGATTTGCCACGTCGAGCCTTGCTACCGGAGCGAAATGAACGGAGTGCTTGCAGGGCAGCGATTTTCACCACTTCGGGGCGACGACGGGCTCGGCCGGGCGCTTTCGCTGTTGATTGTGTGCGGCGCTGTGGTCTCGCTACCTGTGCTGAGTGTGTTTGCAAGCTTCTGGCACACGGGCGAGTCAAGCGATACGTTGCGCCATCTTGCTGCAACCGTGATTCCTTCGGCGCTGCTGCAAACGTCGGTGCTCGGCATGGCGGTGATGACGGGCGTGGTTGCTATCGGTGCCAGTACGGCCTGGGTCGTGGCGACCTGCGACTTTCCCGGTCGCCGCATCTTCGAGTGGGCGCTGCTGCTGCCGCTTGCGATGCCGGCCTATATCGTCGCGTATGCGTACACCGACTACTTGCAATATGCGGGGCCTGTGCAGACAGCGTTGCGCGAAAGTTTTGGATGGCAGAAGAACGATTACTGGTTTCCAGAAATTCGTTCGCTGACCGGCGCCACCTTTGTATTCACCGTCGTGCTCTATCCCTACGTCTATCTGCTCGCGCGTACCGCGTTCCTCGCGCGGACGGCCGCGATGATGGACGCGGCTCGCAGCCTCGGCAACACGGCCTGGCAAACCTGGTGGACCGTCAACCTGCCGCTGGCGCGTCCGGCGATCGCCGCGGGCGCACTGTTGGCGCTGATGGAAACGATTGCCGACTACGGCGCAGCGTCGTACTTCGGACTGCAGACGTTCACAACTTCGATCTATCGCGCGTGGTTTGCACTCGGCGATCGTCTCGCAGCGAGCCAATTGTCAGCCGTGTTGCTGTTGCTGGTGCTCGGCGTGTTCTATATCGAGCATCGAGCGCGCGGACGCGCCCGGTTTTTTACACCGGCCAACAGTCAACGCCCGGCGGCGCGCTTGCTGCTGGCAGGGCGACACCGCATCGCAGCGTTGACACTCTGTGCAGCCCCGATTGTGCTGGGCTTCGTTGTCCCCGTAGTCCTGCTATTGCGATTGCTGCTGCCGGCATGGGACACGATCGACGGATCGCGTTACGTCCATTGGCTTTCCAATACGTTGATGATCGGAACTGCGGCCGCCGTGTTGGCTCTCGTTGCCGTACTCGCACTGGCGTATGCAGCGCGCTCGATGACCCGCGGCGCGCCGGCGGCGCTGATCCGAAGTGCGGTCGGGCTGATGAGTCTCGGCTATGCCGTGCCCGGCGCCGTGATCGCCGTCGGCATCCTGATACCGCTCGCAGCATTTGACAATCGGTTGGACGCCGTGACGCAATCGATCGTCGGGGTTGGCACTGGCCTGCTGCTGACCGGATCGGTGTTCGCGTTGCTCTACGGATACCTGGTTCGTTATTTTGCGGTTGGCTATCAGGCGGTCGAAGCCGGGCTTACGCGCATTACTCCATCGATGGACGCAACGGCTCGCAGCTTAGGTAGTACGCCGTTCGATACCTTTGTGCGCGTTCATCTGCCGATACTGCGGCCGTCCGTGCTGGCGGCGGGGCTGCTTGTTTTTGTAGACGTAATGAAGGAGCTGCCGGCAACGCTGGTGCTACGCCCGTTTAATTTCGACACGCTTGCGGTTGTCACGTATCAAATGGCGAGCGACGAGCGTCTCGGCCAGGCAGCTCTTCCGGCGCTGACGATCGTGGCTGCGGGTATCGTGCCGGTCGCGCTTTTATCGCGCGCCATCTCAAGCGCGAGCCGCTTTGATCGGCGCGGGTAGACTGCGCGCGCTCCGTTCTCGAGGATCTCCCAATGGGCTATGTATTTGCCGCACCCGCGCAGGCGGTCGTTCCAATCGACGGCACCGTCGATCTATTTCCTGTGCATCGGATTTACTGCGTCGGACGCAACTACGTTGACCACGCGAAAGAGATGGGATTTTCCGAGCGCGAAGCACCGTTCTTCTTTTCCAAGCCCGCCGATGCAGTGCTGCCCGTGCCGTTCGGCACCACCGGCGAGTTACCGTATCCAAGCGAAACGACCAATTTGCATCACGAGATCGAGCTTGTCGTTGCGATCGGAACGCGCGGCAGCAACATCGCCGCGGCGGACGCGATGAAGCATGTTTACGGCTATGCAGTCGGCTTGGACATGACGCGGCGCGATCTGCAATTTGCAATGCGCGACAAGGGCCGGCCCTGGGATGTGTCCAAGGGCTTTGATTACTCGGCGCCGATTTCGCCTATCAAAGCTGTCGCAAGTACCGGTGAGATGCTCGACGCGCAAATCTGGCTCAAAGTCAACGGCGAGCGACGACAGGACAGCAGCATCGCAAAGCTGATCTGGAGCGTTGCCGAAACGATCGAACATCTTTCCAGATTTTTCGAGTTGCGCGCGGGCGATCTGATTTATACCGGCACGCCAGAAGGTGTTGGTGCGGTCAAGCGTGGTGACGAACTCGAAGGCGGTATCGAGCGCCTCGGCGCTTTGAAGGTCAGAGTCGTTTAGCAAACCATTTAAGCGATGGTCAAGCTATACAGCTACTTTCGCAGCTCGGCCGCGTATCGCGTACGCATCGCTCTGAACTACAAGGGCGTGCCGTATGAATATGCAGCGATACATCTGCTGAAGGACGGCGGTCAGCAATTCTCGGAAGCGTTTCGCGCGCTGAACGCCGATGCGCTGGTGCCGGTACTCGAGGATGAAGCTCACCTGCTCACGCAGTCGCTCGCGATCGTCGAGTATCTGGAGGAAACGGCGCCTGACCCTCCACTGATGCCGCGTGACGTCATCGAGCGTGCGTACGTGCGCTCCATCGCGTCGGCGATTGCGTGTGACATACATCCGCTGAACAACCTCCGTGTGCTGCGTTACCTGGTGCGCACGCTCGGAGTTAGCGATGAACAGAAAAACGCGTGGTACCGCCACTGGGTGGAGCAGGGCCTTGCTGCGCTGGAAGCCCGACTGGTGGCAGAAGATCGTAGCGGGCGCTTCGCACTTGGCGACGCGGTAACGATGGCCGATGTGTTTGTCGTGCCGCAGATATTCAATGCGCAGCGCATGGACTGCAGTCTCGATGAGGTACCGACGCTGATGCGGATCTTTTCGCACTGCATGGAATTGCCGGCGTTTATTTCGGCCCAGCCCTCATCGCAGCCCGATGCCGAGTAGCGCCGGCTTTGATTCTTACCGCTCACGCGGCTTGGCCGCGTTGGCGATTGCGCGCGCGAGCTCGGCCACCGCACTGGCGTAAAAGTAACTGCGGTTGTAACGCAACAGTGCACTGAAGTTGACGGTGCCTACGCGATACAGCCGCTCGACTTCCGAGCCATTCAGATAAGGTAGATCGATCACCAACACCGGTGTGTCGAGCGGCAAGCTAATGTCGCCTTCGACGCCCGCCGCCATGGCGCTCGACCAGGTCACTGCTGCGTCGATACCTCGCCCGAGCAAATCGACGGTGGCCTCGTCGGTGATGGCATCGAAAACGATCGGCAGTTCGCGCTCCCAGCCGTTCGCGGCAAGATAGCTTGCCACCGAGCCAATCGCATCCACAGCACTGCCGCGTAGATCGATTCGCCCGTCGCCGTCGAAGTCGACAGCGTGGCTCCTGATGGAGCCCGGCATGAATTGCGGCAGACCGATCGCGCCCGCGAACGAGCCCTTTATCGCGAGCGGGTCCGAGTTCTGTTCGCGTGCCAGCAGGAAGAATTCGCCCAGCTGCTGCCGGTAATACTCGGCGCGCCGAAGGTAGTCGAACGACAGCGTCACGAGCGCGTCGAGCGTACGGAAGTTACCCGTTATCCGCCCGAAATACGTTTCAACACCGATGATGCCGGCAATGATTTCTGACGGCACCCCATACATTTGTTGCGCCCGCTGCATGGCAGCCTGATGCTCGCGTAAGAACGCCGCGCCTGCCTGCACCCGCGCTTCATCGAGATATCGGGCGCG
>JACCYC010000059.1 GCA_013696665.1 Burkholderiaceae bacterium
GCCGCCGCAGGCTGTTGTGGAGCGATTCGCTATCACTTGAACGACCACGACGGCGGGCTCACCGACGCGCGACGCAATATCGACGCCTGGTGGCCGTACGTTGAGCACGCCGAGGAAGATGGATTGCTCGCAATAGCGATGAACGCCAGCGGCTGCGGTGTTCAGGTCAAGGAATACGGACACCTGCTCGCGCGTGACCCGAAATACGCCCGCAAGGCAGCGCGGATCAGCGAAATGACGCAGGATCTTGCCGAGCTGCTGCCGCCTTTCGCTGCAGAGCTGCAAACAAAGATAGGAGCGGCACCGGGCAGCAGGGTCGTATTCCACCCGCCGTGCACCCTACAACACGGGCAGCAGATTCGCGGAGCCGTCGAAAACCTGCTCGCAACACTCGGCGCCGAGGTCGCACCGTTCGCTGAAAGCCACCTATGCTGCGGCTCGGCTGGAACGTACTCGGTGCTGCAACCAGAGCTTGCGTATCAGCTACGCGACCGCAAGCTCGGCCATCTGCAAGCGGCCGCACCCGATGTGATTTTGTCGGCCAACATCGGATGCATAACGCATCTGGGTACCGGCACCGCAACGCGCGTGATGCACTGGATCGAATGGATCGACGAGCAGTTACAAAACGCCGGCTAAATCGACGCGAGTGCCTTGAAGACCGGGCAGCGCAATGATGTCCGGCGTTTCGAATGCACTGACATCGGTGTACTTATCACCGCGGGGCTTGCGAAAACGGCGCAGAGCGCGCGCCGGCAGATCGAAAATCCAGTACTCGGGCACGCCGTACCTTGCATACAGTGGGCCTTTTACGCGTACGTCGTAATCCAACGCCACGTCGGCGATTTCGATGACCAGCAGCGCGTCCGCACCGGTCGGCCACGCGGAAGCATACAAATCGTCGCGTGCTTTGCAGACGGTAAGATCAGGTTTGAGTTCGGTCATGGGGTCCAGCCGTAGCGCCAGCTGAGGCGATACGATCGCGCGGTCGCCGATCGCTTCAAGCAACAGGCAACTCAGACGATTCACGGCCGAGCGCTGGCGGCTCCCTCGCGGCACCGGTTCAACGACTTCTCCTTCAATCAGCTCCAGCCGCACATCCGGCGAGAAAACACCGGCTTCCTTCATGCGTTGAAACTGCGCCACCGTGAGTCGATGGCGCTTTATCTGTACGGCTTCGAGCAAATCCATGATGCAGTCCGATCGGTTGCGCGATCATATTTCAGCAAGTCACGCACTAACTATGCCGTCTTTTGGATGCCACCTTGTGTCAGATCGCTGAATCGGCGCAATTAGCTCGCCCTGATCACTTCAGCATGCTCCGTAGCATCCACGCCGTCTTTTCATGAACCTGAAGGCGTTGCGTCAGCAAATCAGTCGTCGACTCGTCGCCGCCCTTGTCAGCGGCGGGCAATACGTCGCGCGCGGTGCGGGCGACCGCCTCATGACCCTTGGTCAGCAGCCGGACCATTTCCATCGCTTCCGGCACGCCGTCGGTTTCGTCGATCGACGTGAGCTTCGCGAACTGCGTGTTGGTGCCGGGGGCCGGATAGCCGAGCGAGCGGATGCGTTCGGCGACGTCGTCCAGCGCGTTCCACAGCTCGGTGTACTGCCCCATGAACATCAAGTGCAGCGTGTTGAACATCGGGCCTTCGACGTTCCAGTGAAAACTGTGCGTCTTCAGGTAGAGCCCGTAGGTGTCGGCCAATACGCGCGACAGTCCGAGCGCGATCTTCTCCCGATCCTTGTCGGGAATCCCGATGTCGATAAACACAGCGCCGTTTCCACGGTTCTCAATTTTTTTCTTGCGGGCCATCGTTTCTCCTGGGTCAATCACTCAATGTGCAGATACTAGTTGCGCGGCAGCGTCCAGGCCAATCGTCAAATTCAACAGAAGCGATAGGCCGCGTCACTTACCATGTTTCTGTACGTGCGTCGGCCAGTTTTTGAACTCCGGGCAGCGAACAGTTCAGGACTGCCTGTCGCAATGCCTCGACTGCCGGAGTACGGGTAAAAGATTTACGCCACGCCAGCACGACGCGGCGGTCGGGCGCCGGCGACTTGAAGGCGACGTACGCAAGCAGCGAATCGCGTGGCGGCTTCTGCGGAATCGACGTCATCGGCAATACGGTCACCCCCAGCCCTGAACCCACCATGTGACGGATCGTTTCGAGCGACGAGCCCTCGAATGTCTTCTGAATCCCCTCGGCCGACGACGAAAAGCGCGAGAGTTCGGGGCACACTTCGAGCACCTGGTCGCGGAAACAATGCCCGGTTCCAAGCAACAACATCGTTTCCTTTTTCAGATCCTCGCTCGGTATCAGCTTGCGTTTGCCCCACGGATGCCCGCGCGGGACTGCGATCACAAACGGCTCGTCGTACACCGGCTGCAGGATCAGGCCGGCCTCCGGTAGCGGAAGCGCCATGATCGCGACATCGATCTCGCCATTTTTCAGCAGCTCGACCAGCTTGACGGTGAAATTCTCGGTCAACAGCAACGGCATCTGAGGCGCGTCCTTCAGCAGCTGACGCACCAGCGACGGCAACAAATAAGGGCCGATGGTGTAGATCACGCCCAGCCGCAGCGGGCCGGACAACGGGTCCTTGCCCTGACGCGCAATCTCCTTGATGCGTCCAGCCTCATCCAATGTGCGCTGGGCCTGCCCGACGATTCGCTCGCCCGCGGGCGTCATCGTCACGTCGTTGGTACGACGCTCAAAGATCTGGGTGCCGAGTTCCTCCTCGAGCTTCTTGATTGCCACCGATAGTGTCGGCTGACTCACGAAGCACGCCTCCGCAGCGCGACCAAAATGACGCTCTCGCGCCACCGCGACTACATAGCGAAGCTCGGTCAAGGTCATGCGGTCAAGGCGTTTGATGGATCATCAGGCAATTAAAAATTCATCGGTGCCTGCGAACCAGCGGCGCACGTGCTGCTGGGCGATTGCGGGATGCGCATGCAGCAGCTCAGTCGCCGCCAGGCGCGCGCGCTCGACCAACGGCGCATCACGCTGCAGATCCGCAAAACGCAGCAAGGGCGTTCCCGACTGGCGCGCGCCAAGCAGTTCGCCGGGGCCGCGCATCATAAGGTCTCGCTGCGCTACCTCGAACCCGTCATTGGTTTCGTAAATTACTTTCAAGCGCTCGACTGCCGGTTCGGATAACGGTTCGTCGTACAGCAGAACACAGAAGCTTTGATCCGCGCCACGACCTACTCTGCCGCGCAACTGATGCAGCTGCGCGAGTCCGAAGCGCTCCGCATGCTCGATCACCATCAGCGTCGCATTTGGCACGTCGACTCCGACTTCGATGACTGTGGTGGCGACCAGCACATCGATGTCACATCGCGTAAAGCGTTGCATCACTTTGGCTTTTTCGATCGTGGGCAGCTGTCCATGCAACAGTCCGATGCGCAGATCCGGCAGCATGGCTTCGATTCGCTCGAATGTCTCGATCGCAGCTGCAGCCGCGATGGTCTCGCTTGATTCGATCAGCGGGCATACCCAGTACGACTGCCGCCCTGCCGCAACGTCGGCGCGGATGCGTTGCATCACCTCGTCGCGCCGGCGCGTCGAAACCAGCTTTGTGATCACCGGCCGTCGGCCCGGCGGCAGCTCATCAAGCACCGACACGTCGAGATCGGCCAAATAACTCATTGCAAGCGTGCGTGGAATCGGCGTGGCCGACAGCATCAACAGATGCGGTACGTCGCTAGTGCCCGGGCCCGACCGCAATGCCAGTCGCTGCGCCACACCAAAGCGGTGTTGCTCGTCGACAATGGCCAATCCCAGGCGGGTGAACACAACAGCTTCCTGGATCAACGCATGCGTCCCTACGATCATCTGCGCGTCGCCGCGGCCCACTGCGTCGTGCGCCGCGCGTTTGACCGCACCCGATTGTCGACCGGCGAGCCACTCGATGCGAACACCCAGTGGCGAAAGCCACTCCGCCACTCTTCGAAAGTGCTGCTCGGCCAGAATTTCAGTCGGCGCCATCAGTGCCGCCTGGAATCCATTTTCGATCGCTCGCGCTGCCGCCAGGGCTGCAATCACGGTTTTGCCGCTGCCGACGTCCCCCTGCAACAACCGGTGCATTGGCTGGTGTCCAGCAAGGTCACGCTCGATCTCGCCCCACACGCGCTGCTGCGCACCGGTCAGCGTAAATGGAAGCCGCGCCTGCAACTCCGTGCTGATCGAACCACCCGGCGCGAATGGACATGCGCGCCGATCGGCTCGTGCCTCGCGCGCCGCCCGCAGCGCGAGCTGTTGCGCCAGCAATTCGTCGAACATCAGACGCCGCCACGCCGAATCGGTACGTTGCTCGAGTGCCAGTGCATCGGCGTCCGGTGGTGGTCGATGCAAGCGCTCAATCGAATCCTTCAGGCCGGCGAGCTGATCGCGTGCAAGCATCGGTGCCGGCAGCACTTCTTCGATGTCGACATCGCGCAGTGCGCGGCCGATTCGTTTGCGTAACCACGATTGCGGCACGCCTTCGGGCGACGGATAAATGGGCGTCAACGATTGGGGCAGGGGATTTGCGAAGTCACAGGCCCGAACCCGCGGGTGAATCATTTCATCGCCCGCCAGGCCGCCGCGGACCATGCCGAAAATGCGAAGGCGGCGACCAACGCTCATTTGCTTGGCCTGCGATGAATAGAAATTGAGAAAACGCAATACGAGCTGGCCCGTGTCGTCGCGCACGGTGACCCGCAACTGCCGGCGTCCGCGGTAGACAACATCAGCTGCGATCACTTCAGCTTCGACCTGCGCCTCATTGCCCGCGACGAGCTGCGCAATCGGCGTGACGCGCGTTTCATCTTCATAGCGCAGCGGCAAGTGGAGAACGAAGTCCCAATCAGACTTGATCCCGGCGCGCGCAAGCCGGGCGGCAATCGTATTGCTCGCTGCAGCGCCCGGTTTTGTCGTGCGGGTTTTGCGAGCAGCCAAGCAACGCCCTATAGAACCAGAATGGCTTCGACCTCAAACTGCGCACCACGAGGCAGGCTTGAAACGCCAACGGTGGACCGGGCGGGGTATGGCTTTGGCACCATCTCGGCCATGATTGCGTTGGCCGTCGCAAACTGGCCCAGATCCGTCAGGAACAATGTCAACTTGACTGCGTTGGCGAGCGAGCCGCCGCTCGCTGTTGCTACTGCTGATAGATTGCTGAAAGCCTGCCGCACCTGGGCCTCGAAGTCCGCACCCAGTTGCCCCGTGGAGGGGTCGAGGCCGATTTGCCCCGAAGTGAACACGACCAGTCCGGTTTTGACGGCCTGCGAGTAAGGCCCGATTGCAGAGGGCGCGTCCGCTGTCGAGACGATTTCCTTGTTCATTGTATTTCCGTAACGAGACGAGCCAGCGGGAAGTCTAGCTGCCGTGGCGAGGCGCGCAGTTAGGCAACAGCAGCGTGTCCAATGATGCGCGGCTCCGGGTCGAGTTCAATGCCGAAGCGCGCGCGAACGGCATCTTGTACCTCGCGCGCCAGCGCAAGAATTTCTGCGCCAGTTGCTCCGCCAAGATTAACCAGTACCAGCGCCTGCTTGTCATACACCGCGGCGCGGCCGCGCACCGCGCCTTTGAGTCCGCAAGCGTCGATCAACCAGCCCGCGGCCAGTTTGTATCGGCCTCCGCCAATGTCGTAGCTAACCAGTGACGGATGACGGTCGATCAGCTCGGTCCGTTGCTGGCGCGACACCACGGGATTCTTGAAAAAGCTTCCAGCGTTTCCGAACACGAGTGGATCGGGCAGTTTTCGGCGGCGGATCGCTACGACCGCACTGAAGATGTCGCGCGCCTGCGGTTGCGTCACATTGCGCTGTCGCAGCTCAGCGGCTACGTCGGCGTAATCAGCCACCGGTGACCACTTGCGCGGCAGCGCAAATGTCACGTCTACGATCAGGCGCCGGTCTGCCTGATGCTTGAACACACTGTCGCGATAGGCGAATTTGCATTCGTCGGAAGTCATGCGTTGCAACGAGCCAGCGCCGAAATTCCACACTCGCAACGAATCAAAACGCTCAGCGAGCTCGACGCCATACGCGCCAATATTCTGAATTGGAGCAGCACCGACCGAGCCAGGTATCAAAGCAAGATTTTCGAGCCCGGGCTTGCCGTCGTCGATCAAGCGTTCAACGATCGAATGCCAGCCCTCGCCGGCACCGACGCGGACGCGCCAGCTTTCACCGGCGTCCTCGCACTGCACGCCGGGTATTTCGATTTTCAAGATGCAGCCGTCGAAGTCGCGCGTGAAGAGCACATTGCTGCCACCGCCCAGGACCAATCGGGGCGCGGCGATCACGCGCACGTCGGACAGCACCTGCTGCAGCCGCTCGATTGATCCGATGCGAGCGAACATCGATGCGCGCACATCGACGCCAAATGTGTTGAACGGTCGCAGCGATACGTCGTGTTCGATCAACTCGTTCGTGCGCGCTTGCATGCTGCCAGTTTAGAGGGCCGATACACTGCGGCAGTTGACAGGAGCGTGCATGCCTTCGTTCGACGTTGTTTGTAAGCCCAATATGGTCGAGGTGCGCAATGCACTGGACCAGGCCAACAAGGAAATCACCAATCGTTTCGACTTCAAGGGGTCGGATGCGCGCGTCGAGCAAAAAGAGTTCGAGCTGACGGCCTTCGCCGATGATGCGTTCAAGCTGGGCCAGGTGCGTGACGTTTTGCTCGGCAAAATGGCCAAGCGCGGGGTCGACGGCAGATTGCTGGAATACGAGGAGCCCGAAAAGATTTCCGGAGACAAGCTCAAGCAGGCCATCAAGATCCGTAACGGGATTGAGCAAACCCTGGCAAAGACGATCGTGGCTCTTGTAAAGGAGCGCAAACTGAAAGTAACCGCTAGCATTCAGGGCGATGCGGTTCGAGTCAGCGGGGCCAAGAAGGACTCGCTGCAGGAGTGCATTGCGCTGCTGCGCAGCGAGGTCACGGAAGTTCCGCTGACGTTCGAAAACTTTCGCGACTGACGCCAGGCCAGAGGCGTCACGGCATCGACCGGCTGTCGGGCGTGGCTTGGTCATCCGGACGCATTACCGTTACGCTTCG
>JACCYC010000068.1 GCA_013696665.1 Burkholderiaceae bacterium
GCGGTACGTAGATCACCGAGGCGTTCGCACCCGTTTGCTGCTTGGCTTCCTTGACGCTGCCAAAGATCGGGACGCCTTCGAAGTCTTCTCCGGCCTTCTTTGGATTGACCCCGGCCACGTAGCAGGCGCGACCATTCGCATACTCGCGGCACATGCGAGTGTGAAACTGGCCAGTCTTGCCCGTGATCCCTTGCGTCAGGACGCGCGTATTGCGGTCGATCAGGATGCTCATTGCGCGTGAGCCCGAGCGGCCGCAACAACTTTCTGCGCAGCTTCGGCCATCGTGTCGGCCGAAATGATCGGCAAGCCGGAGTCCGCAAGCATCTTCTTTCCGAGCTCTTCGTTGGTGCCCTTCATGCGCACCACCAGTGGAACCTCCAGCTGCAGCGCGCGCGACGCAGCGATAACGCCTTCTGCAATCACGTCGCAACGCATGATTCCACCAAAGATGTTGACCAGGATCGCTTTTAAGTTTGGGTTGCGCAGCATCAGCTTGAATGCTTCGGTGACCTTGGCCGCGGTTGCTCCGCCACCTACATCCAGGAAGTTCGCCGGCTCTCCGCCAAACAGCTTGATTGCATCCATCGTTGCCATTGCGAGCCCAGCCCCGTTGACGAGGCAGCCGATGTCGCCTTCAAGCTGAATGTAGGAGAGATCAAACTTGGACGCCTCGATCTCGACCGGATCTTCCTCGTCAAGATCGCGCAGCGCCACGATGTCGGGATGCCTGAAAAGCGCGTTCGAATCGAAGTTCATTTTTGAATCGAGAGCGATCAGGCGGCCATCGCCCGTGAGGATCAGCGGATTGATCTCGGCAAGCGCGGCATCGGTTTCCCAAAACGCGCTGTAGAGCGACTGAAAAATCGCCCGCGCCGCAGGGAAACTCGCCGGTGGAATGCCGATCTTGATCGCCACATCGTCCGCGTCCCGGTCAGACATTCCAGCCGACTGCTCGATATGCACTTTGTGAATTTTCTCAGGCGTATGAGCGGCTACTTCTTCGATATTGACGCCGCCTTCGGAGCTCGCGATCAGGGTGACCTGCTGGGTCGCGCGATCCACGACCATTGCAACGTAAAACTCTTTCTGGATGTCGGCGCCCTCTTCGATCAGCAGTCGCTTGACCTTCTGACCCGCAGGCCCGGTCTGAACGGTCACCAACTGCATACCGAGGATTTCAGACGCGCGAGCCTTGACTTCATCGATCGAGCGCGCGACCTTCACGCCACCGCCCTTGCCTCTGCCGCCTGCATGAATCTGCGCCTTCACCACCCACACTGAGCCGCCTAGCTGTCGCGCGGCATCAACGGCTTCCTGCACGCTGAATACCGGAATGCTCCGGGGCACCGGCATGCCAAAGCGCCGGAATATTTCCTTGCCCTGATATTCGTGGATCTTCACTGGCGATACCAGCGCGGATAAAACTCCGCGACCGCGGGGCCATCGGTTCGCAGGGCGTGACAACGGTCAAGCTGGGCTGGCTTGACTTGATCAACGTGGCCCGGTGTTTCATGCGACTTGAATACTTCACCGGCAAACGCCTGCACCGCCGCGGTGGGCAGCACGGCCGCGAGCTCGGTCAGGTGAGTGCAGCCTCGGATGCCACCCAGCCGCTCCAGCGCGAGCTTGCGAAAGTTCTGCAATAGATTCAGGCCAACGAGCTTCGCGTAGTCGGGAGCAATGGCACCGCAGTGCCCGGGATACGGGACCGAGCGCGAGTCCACTTCTGCGGCCATCACGTTGAACTGCGTATCGATGGTGACGGTCAAGGACATGTCATGAATGGGCTCACCTACACTTCGCAGCCCCGTGGCCAAGACAAAATCACGCGCCTTTGTGTCAACTAACACTGCTTGCAGATCCCAAAGGCCATCGTCCCGCGCATAAGCATCCACTTTAATCGAGCGGGTATGCACATGGCGGCGGTTTGGCATGCAGGTGGAGAATATGCTGCGCGGAATGGACAACGGGCCGCAAGGGATCAGTAAAGGGGCGCGGCCCGATCAAAGAATCTAACACACGCGCACAGCGCACCCGTGCGCTAGTCAACGATCAGTCGCCGTCCAGCCGGCCGCGCAACACGTTAACGATTGAGTCAATTGAAAAACCCCGCGCTTGCAGAAACCGAGCTTGCTTTCCGCGCTCTGCGGGCGACGCCGGTAACGCGGTGAAGCGCCTGGACCAAACGTGGCGCGCACGCTCAAGTTCACTTCCAGACATCGAGGCGAGCGTATTGGCGCTGATGTCAGCTGCCACCCCAAAGCGCTTCAAGTCGTGGCGGATGCGCGCGTCGCCGAAGCGAAGCGATCGATTCCTCGCTACCGCGGCCGCGAAGCGTTCGTCCGAGAGCAGCTGCGTGCTGTCAAGCTTGTCGAGCACGCGAACGATCTCTGCCGGATCGTCGCCCTCGCCCAGGTACCGACAGAGCTTTTGCGCCAACTCGGCGCGGCTATGGTCGCGCCGCGCAAGAAGCGCAGTGGCGCGGCTCAGCAAGCTTCTGGTTGGCTTGGTTCGACGTGCCCCCTGGTCAGCAGCGGGCTCGACTGTGCCCGCTGCCTGCCGATCACGCGCTGGCATGGCAAACGCCCGCTGTGGGCGCCCGGCGGTTACGCAGCGGTAACTGCGGCTCCGCTACCCGTGCGTACGCCGACGCCTTTGTTTTCGCGAATCCGGTTCTCGATCTCGAGCGCCATTTCAGGGTGTGCGCGCAGAAACTCACGTGCATTGTCCTTGCCCTGACCGATACGGTCACCGTTGTAGCTGTACCACGCGCCGGATTTTTCGACGATGTTGAGCTCGGATCCGATATCGACGATTTCTCCATGCCGCGAAATGCCTTCTCCATAAAGGATGTCGAAGTTGGCTTGCTTGAAAGGCGGCGCCACCTTGTTCTTGACGACCTTGACCTTGGTCTCGGAGCCAATCACCTCGTCGCCCTTCTTGATCGAGCCAATCCTGCGAATGTCGAGGCGGACCGACGCATAAAACTTCAATGCATTGCCACCGGTCGTGGTTTCCGGGCTGCCAAACATCACGCCGATCTTCATCCGGATCTGATTGATGAACACAACCATGCAATTGGTGCGATTGATCGAAGCCGTCAGCTTGCGCAGGGCCTGCGACATCAGCCGCGCCTGCAAGCCTGGCAGCGAGTCACCCATCTCGCCTTCGATTTCCGCTTTCGGCGTCAGCGC
>JACCYC010000104.1 GCA_013696665.1 Burkholderiaceae bacterium
ATGCGGCCGGAGAGGTCACACACGCGGACGGCGATGCGCTCGATCGCGCGGCACTAGCGGTCGAATTCGTGCACGCATACTCGCTGGTGCACGATGACATGCCTTGCATGGACGACGATGTCCTGCGTCGCGGCAAGCCGACAGTTCATGTTGAGTACGACGAGGCCACTGCGATGCTCGCCGGCGACGCGCTGCAGGCCGAGGCCTTCAAAGTCATCGCCGACGGGGTACTGCCGGCGCCGCAGACTGCTGCGCTGATGCGCGAGCTGGCACATGCATCATCGACCTCGGGTATGTGCGGCGGTCAGGCGATCGATCTCGATGCGGTAGGAACAACGCCGACGATCGCGGAGCTGGAACGAATGCATCGCATGAAGACCGGAGCCTTATTGAAGGCCGCCGTGCTGATGGGCGCATTGTCCGGCCGCGTCAGCGCGCTGACCGAGTGCACGCGCGAAGCGCTCGCGCAGTATGGCGAAGCAATTGGGCTCGCGTTCCAGGTGGTGGACGACCTGCTCGATGTCGAATCGAGTACCGCCGAGCTCGGCAAGACAGTGGGCAAGGATGCACGGCAAAGCAAGCCGACTTATGTCTCGCTGCTTGGCGCACAAGCGGCGCGTGCACATTCTCTGCGCCTAAGAGCGCAGGCATTGCAGGCAGTTGCTGACCTCGGTGACGGCGCGCTGCGTCTGCGAGAATTAGCTGATTTCATCGTTTGCCGAAAGCGTTGATCGCGACGCGCGGCACCGGATTATGGAAATTCTGAAGAACATCAACGCACCGTCTGATCTGCGTGCGCTCGGGCGGGCCGAGTTGCCTCAGCTGGCGGACGAATTGCGCGCGTTTGTGCTCGAGTCCGTGTCGAAGACCGGTGGCCACCTGAGCTCGAATCTCGGGACCGTCGAGTTGACGATCGCGCTGCATTACGCATTCGAGACGCCGGAGGATCGTCTGGTGTGGGATGTTGGTCACCAGACCTATCCGCACAAGATACTGACCGGCCGACGCGACCAGATGGACCGCCTGCGCCAGCACGGCGGCATGTCGGGTTTTCCGCGACGCTCCGAAAGCGAATACGACACGTTTGGAACTGCGCATTCTTCGACCTCGATTTCGGCCGCGCTTGGAATGGCGGTCGCGGCGCGCAATCAGGGATCGAGCCGGCACTCGATCGCGGTCATTGGTGACGGCGCGATGAGTGCGGGCATGGCGTTCGAGGCGATGAACAATGCTGGTGTGACCGACGACATCCGTCTGCTGGTGATTCTGAACGACAACGACATGTCGATCTCGCCCGCGGTCGGTGGCTTGAATCGCTATCTAGCGCGCCTGATGAGCGGAAAGTTTTACGCCACCGCAAAGGAGGCCGGTAAGCAGGTGTTGAAAAGCTTCCCGCCAGTGTTCGAGCTTGCGAAGAAGTTTGAGGAGCACGCAAAGGGCATGGTCGTGCCCGGAACACTGTTTGAAGAATTCGGATTCAACTACATCGGTCCGATCGACGGCCATGATCTGGATTCACTGATACCCACTTTGCTGAATCTGAAACAGCTCAGCGGTCCGCAGTTTTTGCATGTCGTCACGAAGAAGGGTCAGGGCTACAAGCTCGCCGAAGCCGATCCGGTGCTGTATCACGGCCCGACCAAGTTCGACCCGACCGTTGGCTATACCGCGGCGGCTGCCAGCAAGCCGAATTACACGAAGATATTCGGCGACTGGTTGTGCGACATGGCGGCGCTTGATTCAAGATTGATCGGCATCACGCCCGCCATGCGCGAAGGCTCGGGGCTGGTGCGCTTTGAACAGGAATACCCTGACCGTTATTTCGACGTTGGCATTGCCGAGCAGCACGCGGTGACGTTCGCAGCAGGGCTCGCCTGTGATGGGATGAAGCCGGTTGTTGCGATTTACTCGACGTTTCTGCAACGTGCATACGATCAGCTGATTCACGACGTTGCTATTCAGAATCTTCCGGTGGTTTTCGCGCTTGACCGCGGCGGTTTGGTCGGTTCCGACGGCGCGACGCATCACGGCGCCTTCGACTTGTCATATTTGAGGTGCCTGCCCAACATGATCGTGATGGCGGCATCGGAAGAAAACGAATGCCGTCAGATGCTCTACACCGCATTCAAGCATGAGGGCCCGGCTGCTGTGCGCTATCCACGCGGCACCGGTCCGGGCGTCGCGATCGACCCAGCGATGTCCGAGCTGCCGATCGGACGTGGCGAGGTGCGTCGCAACTCGAGCGCCGTCTCCGGGCGCCGCATCGCGATCCTTGCGTTTGGGTCGATGGTGCCCCCTGCGTTGGTCGCCGCCGAGCAGTTCGATGCGAGCGTTGCGAACATGCGTTTCGTCAAGCCGTTGGATCATGAGTTGGTTGCACGGTTGGCTCGCACGCACGACGCGCTGGTAACGATCGAAGAAAATGTCATTGCCGGTGGCGCTGGCAGTGGCTGCCTGGAGTCATTGGCAGCTCAGCGCATCGAGATTCCCGTACTGCAGCTCGGGCTGCCCGATACTTTCATCGATCATGGCGACCCGGCGTTGCTGCTGAAGGAATGCGGGCTCGATGCCGTCAGCATTGCGGCGGCGATTCGCGCCCGGTTTCCCGAGTTCACTCGCGGCGCAATTCACGTTCAATCTGCCGCGTAACGTGCGTTAGCAAACGATGAAGCCGATTCTCATCGTGCAGCACGAACACGATGTGGGCCCGGGGCGGTTTGAGCATTACCTGATCGACAACGGTTTTCCGCACGAATTCGTCCGCGTGTTTGCGAACGATTCGATGCCGTCATCTGCGGAGCGTTATTCCGGGCTATGCGCACTGGGCGGCAGCATGAGCGCCAATGACGAGCTGCCGTGGATCGACTCTGAAATTGCGTTGATGCGCAGCGCCGATCAGCTCGGCGTCCCGATCATTGGTCATTGCCTTGGCGGGCAGTTGCTCGCCAAAACTTTTGGCGCACCGGTTACGCGCAGTTCACTGAAGGAGATCGGGTGGGGGCGGGTCGACGTTGACAATGAAGAACTTGCGCGTCACTGGGTGGGAGCGATCACCGGCACGTATCTGTTCCAGTGGCATGGCGATACGTTTGCCATTCCCGTTGGCGGGCGCCGCTTCCTGACAAGCCGGTTCTGCACAAATCAGGCGTTTGTCATCGAGCGCGGTGGATTCGCTCACCTCGGCATGCAGTTCCACGTGGAAATGACGGCTGAGCTGGTGCATGAGTGGGCCACGGATCCGCTCGGACGCGCCGAAATCGAGCGTGCATTTGCGGGGCAGGACGGCGCAGGCGTGCAGCTTCCCGATGAAATGCTGCGGAACCTCGATGAACGTGCTCAGCGCATGGCGGTTATCGCGGACCGCCTTTACGACAACTGGACGAAGTGCTTGCGCCGGTGAGCTAGCCGCGCGCTCGTGCCGGCTTCCAGGGGTCCGACCACCGAGCGCCGCCATAAAGCTCCTGGACAGGCTTAGCAGGACGGTGTGGGCAGATTCTCTGGTGAAGGCTTGCAAGCACCATTAATTCGGCCATCGCGTCCGGCGCAAAATTTAACGAAGGATCGCAGCCGGTGTAGACCTTCTCGAAGTACAGGTTCAGCTCCGGGTAGCCCCAAAGCAGTCGCAGCGTTTCGATCACGCCCGGGTGCCGTTGCTCAAGTATCGAGAGATCCGGGTCCCCGCCGCGCAGGTGGGAAACCTCGGCGCGCCGGCCTGGCGCTGGCCGGCTGTCGAAGTCCGGATCGATCGATGCAACGAAGTTATTGAAGCGGGACGGGGTAATTCGCATGGCTCGAAGCGTAACGGTAATGCGTCCGGATGACCAAGCCACGCCCGACAGCCGGTCGATGCCGTGACGCCTCTGGCCTGGCGTCAGTCGCGAAAGTTTTCGAACGTCAGCGGAACTTCCGTGACCTCGCT
>JACCYC010000111.1 GCA_013696665.1 Burkholderiaceae bacterium
TCGATACCACCGACGTCGCCGTCAAACTTGCCGAGGTGCAGGACTTTCAAGCGGCCATCGCAACCCGATAGACCGCAACCGTCTCGTCCGCGCATTTTTGCCACGAAAACCGCGCGGCTTGCGTGATAGAGGCTGCAGCTCTCTCTGACCAGAATTCTGCGTCGTCGACAAAGCGCTGCATGGCATCTCGCAGCGCATCGGTGTCCATCGGATCATGCATCACCGCGGCGTCACCAGCGACTTCGGGCAGCGAAGACACGTTCGACATGATGGCGGGGGTGCCACAAGCCATGGCTTCAAGCGGCGGCAAGCCAAAACCCTCGTACAGCGACGGGTAGACGAGCGACGTTGCGCCAGCGTACAAATCAGCCAGTTCGGCGTCGGTCACGAAGCCAAGAGGGCGCACCTCGCCGAGTGCTACTGGAGCTTTCAATTCACGCTCGATCGGGGAGGTGAGCCATCCACGCATTCCAACCAGAACCAATGGATATTGCCTGCGAACTCGCTCACTAAGACTTGCGTGGGCCCGGACCGCGGTCTCCACATTCTTGCGAGGCTCCAACGTACCGACCACTAGAAAATAACTGCGATGCTGTAACCCGTGTTTGCTCAGCGTCGCCGCGCACGATGCCTGATCTCGCGCCTTGAACATGTGGCGCGGAGCGAGCAGCGTCGTCGTCACGCGCTCCGGGGACATGCGGAATTCGCTGATGACTTCCTGGCGAATGAACTCGGAGTCAGTGATCACATGCTGCACCTTGTCCAGCGCCACAGGAAGAATGCGGTTCATGATCGCAACGCGCTCCTTCGGATGCGTTTCAGGATAACGAATCCATGAAAGGTCATGGATCGTCACGACCGTTGGCCCGGCAAATCGGAGTGGGAGAAAGTTTGGCTCGTGATACACGGAGACGTGCCTGTCATGCGCACCCGAATAGAACTTCCAGCCTTGAAGAGCGCGGCTGACGAGATAGGGGTGCGGCACTACCTTCTTGATGAAGCTCTTGATAGGTCCGAGCGTCGGAAACGGTTGGGTCCTGATTTCCTTGCTCCATCTCGCCAGGTAAAAGATATTCAGATCGATTTCACTCGATGCGATGAGTTGCTCAGCCAGATTCTTCGTGTATTGGCCGATGCCGGTCAGCGGAGAGAGTAAGGCCGCACCGTTCAATCCCACGACCAGCCGGCCGTCCGGCGTCACTTCACGACTCGAAGGTCAAAGGAAATCTGGTAGAGCGGATAAACGAATGCGTATCTCGACTCGTAGTGGTCCTTGTTGCGATTGGCCCAGTCGAGCAGCCAGCGATGGGGCCCTCTTCGCCGCGCACGCTCCTCGCGGTCGTATTCGCAGGCGACCAGCTCGAGCCGGGCCTTGCTGTATCCCAATCGGTAGGCGGGCCTGCCCTCGATGAAATAGTCGAAGGTCTTGGATGTGAATGCGCGCTTGTGCGTGGGATCCGAATAGAAATTGACGCTGCTCATGAATGGCCCCGACACTTCAATCAGGCTGCCGGGCTTCGCAACGCGCCAGATCTCTTCGACGACGCCGACAAAGTTCTCCACGTGCTCCAGCACGTCGCGGCAGATGATGCGGTCCCACTCGCTGTCTGGAAACGGATACGGAAAACTGTCGAGGTCATGGATCAGGTCGGCTTGCGATCCGGGAATGAGATCAACGCCAAACGCGCCAAGTGTCTTGCTGAACCCGCAGCCTAGCTCGAGAATTTTCATCCCGTGGTCAGCGCGGCCCGTAGCTGGAAGAGGCGGTTTGTCGAAGCAAATTAAAAAGGCGAACCTCTTCTGGCGAAAGCAGTTTCAAGGTAGCACGCACTAAAAAGAACGCACCCCACCCAGCGGTGCCAACCAGAATCAGCGACACCCAGCCTACGACTTCTGTTGCCAGCAGCCATAGAACACCGGCCTGAACAGAAACCCCGACGAGTACTCCTGCCCAGAAGCGCCAACGCGGTGGCCTACCCAGCGCTAACGTCCGCCGGGCAACGATGCTGAATGCAAATGTAGTGGACATAGCGGCGAATATAGCGACCACTGCGCCAAGCAAGCCATAGGGCGGCACAAGTGCAACGATTCCGACTATCACGATGATCGCTGTGAGCCAGGAGAACGCGGCGGCGGGGCCGGAGCGGCCGCTGGCAGCAAGTACGTGGCTCGCGGGCACCGCGAACGTGGTCATGGCAAATGCGACCAGCAGAATTTTGAAGGCGAGCACCAGATCGGGCGTGCCGTAGGCGCCAAGCCAGAGTTCGAAGAAGGGTTGCGCCAGCCATAGCGCTGGCAAAAGAATGGGCACTACCAGCACGACAACAGCGCGATCCAAAGCGTGCAGCAGGGCGCTCAACTGCTCACGCGCTCCGGTCGCATGCAATCCGGAGGCGTGCGGATAGGCGAAAGACGTAATTGCGGCAACCGCAGCGAGGGGCTTGTTGGCGAGGGTCACGCACAAAGAATATGCGCCGGCGATTGCTGGCGAGCCAAATGATGAGATGAGTATGCGGTCGGCCTGAAACGCAATGGCGCTGGCGATTTGGGTCGCAAACATGCCGCTTGCGAATCGCGCGTCGTCCATCGGAAGGGAGAGCTGAAAAGAGAGCGGGCTGTCCCAGCGCACCGCGCGGTGCGCCACGAAAGCCATTACCGCAGTAGAAGCAACGCTGATGGCTATTCCCAAAATGACAATGTCGCGCAGAGGATATCCAGCACCGACGAGCAACAATGCACCGACCCACAGAACGACGGTGGATGCGGTTTGCACCGCAGTCAGCCACGCAAATGACTGGACGGCGCGCGCGACGAGCGCCGGCAAGCCCGTTGCCAACGATACCGCGACCCACACAGCGCACCATCGGATCAGTTCGACGGCGGTATCGCGCCCCAATAGCTCACTGAAACCGAGAGTCGCTGCGAGCCACTCTGCGCCTAAAGCGACCGCTGTACCGAACACCAATGCGATCCCGCAGAAGACACAGAAGTATGAAAAGAGCAGCCGCGCGCCGTCGAGCGGTCCCTGGCTGAGACCGGCAGCAAACCGTCGTACGGCGCTCGAGCCGAGGCCGAAGTCGAGCTGGGTTGCGATGATCGGAGT
>JACCYC010000125.1 GCA_013696665.1 Burkholderiaceae bacterium
CAAGGAACTTCGGAAGAGTGTCGTGTCCCGGTGGGCCGGCCAGACTTCAAATCTGGTAGGGGTTGCAAGCAATCTCTGGTGGGTTCGACTCCCATACTCTTCCGCCACAAACACGGCAGCGCGTTCTCGCAGAGATCCGCTGTGAATTCCGTACTTGATCAACTTGCGAGCGACTGCCTCTATGCGCCGGAGCAGGACATGTGGGTGCGAATTGACGCCGATGGCCGCGGCGCCCGCATCGGTGCAACGCATCTGGTTTCCGCGCACGGCCAGTTCATGCTGTTTACTCCGCGCCCCGTTGGCAGTGCAATTGACCGGGATCGCTCGCTGGGCGTGATGGAAACCGGCAAGACCGCGGTGGCGATTCACGCTCCGCTGTCGTGCCGCATCATCGAAGTGAATTCGGCGGCGGTCGACAACATTCATTTGGTGATCGCCGATCCGTATAGCTCGGGCTGGCTGTTTCGTATCGAGCCTACTCATCTTGAAAGCGAACGCAGTGCGCTGATGGAAGTGAGCGAGTATCGCGAGTGGTTGCTACCGCGGCTGGCAGAAAAGCTTGTGCCGCCCATCGACGATTTCTACACCGAAGATTTCGATATTGATCCCAATCGGGGTTATTGATTCATGCCGGGCGACGCGCATAAGCTTGTGATCGTTCTGTGGTCGGCCGATCCCTCGCGGCCCACGCTGGCAGCGGCGCCTTTTGTTTACGCGCTGGCAGCGCGCGCACTCGAGGTCGAAGTCGAGATGCACTTCACCTCGGCAACCGTGCGCTGGTTGTTACCCGGTGTCGCTGATACCGGGTATACCGACGCGGAGCGAACCAAGACAGTGGGTGATTTCATACGTGAGGTCAAAGTGGCGGGTGTACGGCTCTTTGCATGTGCAATGGCAGCGCATGAACACGCGCGCGACCAATCGCTGATTGCCGAGTGCGACGGTCATGCCGGAGCAGCGACCGTGATCGCGCAGACGATGAACGACGCGACGCGCACGATAGTTTTTTGAGCAGATCTTGTATTCGCCTAGTCCATCAGGACGATCAACTGCGGCCGCGCCGGAGCCGATGTTCCGGGTAGAGCCTCAAAAAAAGGGAATGACATGGGCGATGACACCAAGGGAAACTCTGATTTCGGCGACGACTTGAACGTGCTGGCAGGCGTATTGGGGGTCGTATCGTTCGCGCTGCTGGCAACCGCTCTCCTCGTTTGAAATGCGACGGCTAGTGTCGATTAGCTACGATTTCATCGCGTAATTCGAGCGCGCCGCCGGCAACGAGTTCGTCAATCATGCGAAGCATGAATTCAGCGAACGGGAGTTTAAAAAAGCGTTCGTTAACGATTTCTGCGTAGCGCCTTCCGCTGAAGTGCGCGATCAGATCTTCCGTCCTAATCTCCTGAACGATCAGCAGATAGAACTTAATCAGCGTCTTGATGACGTGGCGTGCGTTGCGCTCCGGATCGGCTTCCAGCGCATTCAGACAGGCAGACGCACGTTCGAGCGCTTGTTCGACGTCGGTGAACGGTCGCCCGTGGCCTGGAATCACGCGCACGGGTTGCAGCTTCTGGATCAGTTGCAAAATCGCGCGTTGCTCGCGAAATCCAGACGAGCCTTCGACTTCGGCGAAGATCGCGCCGAAGCCGTGCTCCCAAAGTGCATCGGCAGAGATAAGGGTGCGATGCTCTGGATCCCACAGCACGATCGAGTCGGGGTCGTGTCCAGGCGATGCGAACACGTGCCATTCGCTGCCGCCGATCGTTAAACGATCGCCTGGAGTTATCAATGCGTCGAACATGAAGCGCTCGCAAGCCTGCCCGCACCCCGAATAGCCGAGCGCGGCTTCGTCCCAACAACGCACTGCGTCGGCGTGCCCAGGTGGGATGGTGATTGTCGCGCCGAGCTCGCGCTTCAGCATCGCGTTGCCGCCGCAATGATCCGAATGAAGATGCGTGTTGATCACGCGCGTCAGTTTTCTGCCGGCCAGCGCATGGCGCACGAGTTGCAGCGTTTGCTGATGATGCGCAACGTAGCCCGAATCAATCAGGATTGCGTTGTGATTGTCTTCAAACAGAAGAATGTTGTTGGACGACACCCAACCGCGCTCCAGCACCACCATCGAAGAGCCCGGAGACGCCGCACTCATCATCACTTCGACACGCGCCGGATCGCGAGCTTGTTCAATACCAATTCTTTGTCGCGGTCTGTCATCTGTGACCAGCGTGCGATCTCCTCGATCGTGCGAAAGCACCCAACACACAAGCCGGTTGAGGCGTCCATGTTGCACACCGAGACGCATGGCGATGGAACCGCCTTAGGCTCGGGTGCCGCGGGGCTGGAACTCGAGCTCAAGTGACGCTGCTCTTCTTTGCTTGTAGTTTCTGATTGAAGCGCGCCGCGTCAATGATGACACGCTGATGCGTTCCTTCGGAGATCAGGTCAACTCCGTCGTGTGCGCTGACGCGAAACGTCACCGTGCGCCCTGCGATGCTTGTGACCTCGCAGTGCACACGCACCGTCAGGCCGGGCGGCGTCGCGGCCAGGTGCGAGAAATCAACATGCGTTCCCACCGATTGCTCGCGCGGCCAATCTAGAAACGGTTTAATCGCCAGCTGGCAGACGCCTTCCATCAGTCCGATCAGAAAACCGGTCGCAAAGACCTCGGGCATGTCCTGGAACTCGGTCCACTCGGGATACAGGCGAGGTACGGTCTTTGTCGCAGGCACTTCATAGTCGAAGTCGAATGTAATGCCAGGCTTTAAGTCAGGAGACATCGCCCACGCTGCCGTGCACGTTAGGCAGCGAGCTTGGCGGTCACCGCGTTACCCGCGCGCGAATGCGCCTTTCGGCCGAGGATGCCGCTGATCCATTGGCCAGTCGCGACGGCCTTGGCGAAGTCGATTCCAGTTTCGATGCCAAGGCCATTAAGAAGATACAAGACGTCCTCGGTCGCGACGTTCCCTGTCGCACCTTTGGCGTAAGGACAGCCACCGAGGCCCGCGATACTGCTGTCGAAACTCGCAACCCCGAGTTCGAGGCAGGCGTACACATTGGCAGTCGCCATGCCGTAGGTGTCGTGAAAATGCCCGCTGACTTCATCAAGCTCGTACACATTTAGCACCGCATCCATCGCCCGCTTAGTCTTCTCGGGCGTACCGGTGCCGAGGGTGTCGGCCACGCCGACGTGCTGGACACCGATTTCCTTCATTCGCCGCGCTACATGCGCAACAGCGTCGGGCTCGACCTCGCCCTGATAGGGGCACCCCAGCGCACAGGACAGCGCGCCGCGTATGCGAATGCCATGTTGCTGCGCCTGTTCCGTGACAGGGCGAAAGCGTTCGATGGACTCATCGATCGAGCAATTGATATTTTTTTGAGAGAACGCTTCGCTCGCTGCCGCGAAAACGACAATCTCATCGGGCCACAGTGCGCGCGGCGATTCGGTGGCTTTCAGATAACCCTGTGTATTGGGCACCAGAACCGAATAGACAACGCCTGGTTTGCGACGAATGCGCGCCATCACGTCCGCAGCGTCGCTCATCTGCGGCACCCATTTTGGTGATACGTAGGAGGTCACTTCAATATGACCAAACCCGGCGTCCGTCAGGCGATCGACGAGCTCGATCTTGATCTCGGCAGGGATCATCTGCTTTTCATTTTGCAGCCCGTCACGAGGACCTACGTCGACAATTTGCGCGCGTTGTGGGAGGGTAGGCATTGGACGTTCTGAATGGCTGGCTGAATGTTAGCGCCGGCGTGCGGCGCGCGTTTCACGCGTGGGCAGGTTCGGTCTTGACAGTTGCAGCAAATCGGACGAGTTCCGCACCTTCTGCCACCTGATCGCCGACGGCGTACAGGATCTCGATCACTTTGCCATCGCGTGGAGCCACGATCGTATGCTCCATCTTCATGGCTTCCATTACAAGTAACGGGGTCCCGCGCTCGACTTGTGCGCCCGCTTTGATCGCTATCGCAATCAATTTGCCGGGCATCGGCGCCGTCAGACGGCCTGCATCGGATTCCCCGCTGGCCGCTTGCGCCAGGACATCGGCAATCGCCAGCATGCGATGCCGACCGTTGTGAAAAATGTGCAGCTCGTCGCCGGTGCGCACGACGTCGGCGCTTAGGGTGCGATCGCCAAAGCGCGTCGACAGGCGCGATCCGGCAGCATCCAGAATCGTCAAAGGACTGGCTCTGCTGTTGTGATGAAACACAAAGCCCTCGCGCGCGTATTCAAGCTCCACTTCGTATGCCACTGACGCCGAGCGCAGACTGATTGCACGGCGATAGGTCGTATTCAAGCGCCAACCGAGCGTCGCGCTCCACGGGTCCTGCGTTACGGCGCGACTTTCGTCGATCAAGATCCGCGCGCATGCGAAGGCAAGCATCTCGTCCGGCACCGGTGCGTCGTGATCGGCATGCGGGAACAGTCGATCACGTTCCTGCTCGATCAGTCCGGTATGAACGTCGCCGCGCGCGAAGGCATCGTTAGCGACCAGGCGTGATAAAAAGTCGACGTTGTTGGTAACGCCAACGATATGAAAATCGTCGAGCGCCGAACGCATCCGTGCCAGTGCATGCGGGCGGTCCTCGCCCCACACGATCA
>JACCYC010000131.1 GCA_013696665.1 Burkholderiaceae bacterium
CGATCAAGCTGGGCGATCTGCCCGACGCAATTGCCCGCTTTGACATCGTGGTGTCTTGCACCGCAAGCCTGCTGCCGATCATCGGCCTCGGCATGGTCGAGCGCGCGATTCGCACGCGTCGCCACAAGCCCATGTTCATCGTCGACCTTGCGGTTCCGCGCGATGTCGAGCCGGAGGTCGCGCGGCTGGACGACGTTTACGTGCATACCGTCGACGATCTTGGGAAGGTCGTTGCGAGCGGCAACGACACGCGCCAGGCTGCGGTTGCGCAGGCCGAAGCAATCATCGAGTCGCGGGTCCGTGATTTTGAAGAATGGGTCAGGGTACGCCGCGCGGTTCCAACGATCCAGGAGCTGCACGGCCGTGCCGATGCGCTACGACAGCGTGAATTGCAGCGCGCATTGAGGCTGCTCGCCAAGGGTGAGCCGCCAGAGGCTGTCATTGATCAACTATCGCACGCGCTGACCAACAAGTTCCTGCACGACCCGATGAGCGCATTACGCGCGGCCGGCAACGACGCCGAGCATGCGCGCCTGCAGGCACTCCTCGCCCGTTTCTACGCGGATTAAATAGGTCAGGCCGCATGTGCGACCCTGTCGCACATGCAACGGCAACCGCTATGAAAAATTCCATGAGAACCAAACTCGAGCAGCTTGCGAAGCGGCTTGGGGAGATCGATTCGCAGCTGTCGAGCGAGACTGCGACGCGCGACATGAATCGCTACCGGGGTCTGGGGCAGGAGCGTGCCGAGATCGAACCTGTGGTAACGCGCTTCCTCGAGTACCAGCGCGCTGAAGGTGCGCTGCAGGAGGCGCAGCAGATGCTTTCCGAGCCCGAGATGAAAGGATTGGCGGAGGAGGAAGTCAGCGCGTCCAAAACGCGCATCTCGTCGCTTGAAGACGAGCTACAGCGGCTGCTTCTGCCAACCGATCCGAATGACGATCGAAATATTTTCCTCGAGGTCCGCGCCGGCACCGGCGGTGACGAATCGGCCCTGTTTGCCGGCGACATCCTGCGCATGTATCTGCGATATGCCGAACGCCATCGGTGGACGAGCGAGATGATTTCCGAAAGTCCGTCCGACATGGGTGGCTTCAAGGAAGCGATCGTCCGCCTGGTCGGCACCAGTGTTTATTCGAAGCTGAAATTCGAATCGGGCGGCCATCGGGTGCAGCGCGTGCCTGCGACGGAATCGCAAGGGCGGATTCATACTTCGGCGTGTACGGTCGCAGTGTTGCCCGAGGCCGACGAGATCGACGATGTGAAGATCGATCCGAGTGAAATCCGCATCGACGTCTTCCGCGCGTCGGGCGCCGGCGGCCAGCACGTCAACAAGACCGAAAGCGCGGTGCGTATCACGCACCTTCCGACCAATATCGTCGTCGAGTGTCAGGATGACCGTTCGCAGCACAAGAACCGCGACCGCGCGATGAAGATCCTGACCGCGCGCATCAAAGACCAGCAGACGCGCGACCAGCAAGCCAAGGAAGCTTCGGCCCGCAAGACGTTGATCGGTTCGGGCGACCGCTCCGAGCGCATCCGCACGTATAACTTTCCGCAGGGTCGCGTCACCGATCACCGCATCAATCTGACGTTGTATCGAATCGAGGCGATCATGGACGGCGACCTCGATGAACTGACGGAGCGGCTGGCCGCCGAACATCAGGCGGAGCTGCTCGCGGCGCTCGGCGACGCCGGCTGACATGCATCTGCAGGGAACCGACCCATCAACCGCGCAGGCCGGTGCACTGCTTGCCGCGTGCAATCTTCCACCTGCAGAATCGAGGGCGCTACTCGCGCATGCGTTGGGCGTCGCGCGCGAACGCTTGATTGCGCATCCCGGAGATCGCGTTGCACCCAGCGCCATCGACTGCTTTGTTGCGTTCGTGAAGCGGCGGCAACACGGTGAGCCACTGGCTTACCTGGTGGGCGAAAAAGAGTTCTACGGGCGCGCGTTCGTCGTGTCGCGCGCGGTGCTGATACCTCGCCCTGAGACTGAGCTGCTGGTGCAGCGCGCGCTGGCGTGCACTGCTTACGACAAAGCTGCCGTGCTCGAACTCGGCACCGGGTCCGGGTGTGTTGCGATCACGCTGGCGCTCGAGCGGCCAAATTGGCAGCTGACCGCTACCGACGTATCGCCAGTGGCCCTTGAAGTGGCAC
>JACCYC010000154.1 GCA_013696665.1 Burkholderiaceae bacterium
GGGCTGATATGCGGGGCGAGCTTGCGGCGCCCGTAAGCTCGACCCGCGAAGTATGCGGCGGTGTCGGCGATCCAGACGATCAGCAACACCGACAGCAGCATCGCCGCACCCTGCAACAGCAGTTGCATCAACGCGAACCAGCCGGCAACCACGAGCAACAACGCGAGTGCCATTCCAGCGACACGCGGCAACCGAAATGTCATCGCTTTCGGATGAAACAACATCGCGGCGATCAGCAACCAGATCACGGTGGCCAGCGCGCTCAACGGAAACGCGACGCGTGGTATGAGGCCGCGCTCGATCACGCCGATATAGAGCAGCACCACGCTCACCATCGCAGATAGCAATACCGAGGTTGAACGGCTCGCCCCTGTCAGTTGCAACCACTCCATCAGCGCAAGACCTAGCACGGCGGTCGCTACGACTGCGAATGCGGCGGGGGACCAGGCCAGCGCGACCGCCATGATCACGACCAAAATTGCAGCCGTGATCACCCGTTGCTTCAGCATGCAGGCGCCTTACCCCGGCTGTGCAACATCAGCAATCGACGCGCGTTCCAGTTGCTCACCAGTATGGCCAAAGCGACGCTGCCGCGTTGCGTACCATTTGAAAGCCAGATCAAGTTCGACGGAATCGAACTGCGGCCACAGAACGTCGCAAAAATACAGTTCGGTGTAAGCAAGCTGATACAGCAGAAAATTGCTGATGCGGCGCTCGCCGCCGGTGCGTATCAGCAAGTCAGGCTCTGGCGCAAACGACAACGCGAGGTACGGTTCAATTTCCGAGTCAGACAGCTCGACCCGATTTGCGCCCGACGCAAGCTGAGCATTTGCCGCCATGCTCGCGGCCTGCACGATATCCCAACGCCCGCCGTAATCCGCGCAAATGGTCAATTGGAGCTTTTGGTTTTGTGCGGTCCGATTTTCGGAGTCGGTGATCAACCGGCGCAGCTCGGGATCGAATTGCTCCCGCCCGCCCACCACTCTGACGCGCACTCCGAGCTCGATCAGCCTGTCTATTTCGCGCTGCAGGGCAAAGACGAAGAGCTTCATCAACATTGAAACTTCGTCCGGCGGGCGGCGCCAGTTCTCCGAACTGAAAACGAAGAGCGTCAGAAATTCGACACCGCGCTCTCCGCAAGCCTGCAGCGTTGCACGCACCGCATCGACGCCACGCGAATGTCCAGCGACTCGCGGCTTGCCCTGCGCTACTGCCCACCGGCCGTTGCCATCCATGATGATGGCAACATGGCGCGGAACTGGGGGCGCGGACTCTACCTGGGTCGACGCAGCTTTCGCACGCACGGTGAGCGAATTCCGGAGACGAGTGACCGTCAGACGGTCATCACCTCTTTTTCCTTCTCGGCGCCCAGCTTGTCGATTTCGATGACGTAGCGATCGGTCAGCTTCTGGATCGCATCTTCCGCACGGCGGTCGTCATCTTCCGAGATCTCCTTTTCCTTGAGCATCTCCTTCACCTGCTGATTTGCGTCACGCCGCAGGTTGCGCACCGCTATCTTGGCGTTCTCAATTTCGTGCTTGACGATCTTGACCAACTCTTTGCGCCGCTGCTCGGTCAATAGCGGCATCGGCACGCGCACGATATCCCCGGTGGTCGAAGGGTTGAGCCCAAGCTCCGACTCGCGGATCGCCTTCTCGACTACTGGAATCATCTTCTTTTCCCACGGCTGAATCGTGATGGTGCGCGCATCACCGAGACCCACTTGAGCCACCTGGCTCAGTGGCACCATCGAGCCGTAGTAATCGACCTGAACATGGTCGAGCATTCCAATGTGTGCGCG
The DNA here is from genome assembly GCA_013696665.1 of Burkholderiaceae bacterium. Lineage (GTDB taxonomy): Bacteria > Pseudomonadota > Gammaproteobacteria > Burkholderiales > Burkholderiaceae_F > JACCZX01. The sequence goes on from JACCYC010000154.1 coordinate 1,802, forward strand.
CCCAGTGCGGATTTTGGCGAAATCGTGTTTCAGTGCTTCGACCGATTTCTGCATTTTCTGCTCCGCCGACCTTTGAATGTCTGCAATGCTCATCGACTGTCCTCAATGCCTATACGTGCACCAGTGTGCCTTCGTCTTCCCCAAGAACAACGCGCTTCAGAGCTCCGCTTTTCGAGATGTTGAACACCTTGATTGGCAAACCCTGATCACGGCAAAGCGCAAAAGCGGTTGCATCCATGATCTGCAGCTTGCGCGCGAGCGCCTCATCAAAGCTGATCGTCGCGTAGCGCGTGGCCTTGGGATCTTTTTTGGGATCGGCCGAATACACACCGTCGACCTTGGTGGCTTTCAACACGATCTGCGCGCCAATTTCGGCGCCGCGCAACGCAGCGGCTGTATCGGTCGTGAAAAACGGATTACCGGTGCCGGCTGCGAAGATCACGACCTTTCCTTCTTCGAGGTAGCGCAAGGCTTTGGGTCGGATATACGGCTCGACTACAGCCTCGATATGGAGCGCCGATTGCACCCGCGCCTCCACCCCGGCGCGACGCATAGCATCCTGCAGTGCCATGGCGTTCATTATGGTTGCCATCATGCCCATGTAGTCGGCAGTCGCGCGGTCCATTCCCTCCGCGCCTAGTGCGACACCACGAAAGATATTGCCGCCCCCAATCACCACGGCCAGCTCCACACCCAGGCGAACAACCTCGCCGATATCCGCCACCATGGTCTCGACCGTCGAGCGGTTGATGCCGAAGGCGTCATCGCCCATCAGTGCTTCGCCCGAAAGCTTCAGCAAGACACGTCGATACGCCGCTGCGCTGCTGGAATTCATCGGTGCGACATTAGCCCAGGACGCTCCACTGCGCAGCCGCGTAAAGGTCAGGCACGCGCCGTTGCCATCGCAGCGACTTCCGCCGCGAAATCGGTCTGCTTTTTCTCAATCCCTTCACCCACGACATACAGGACGAAGTCCTTGACGCTGGCACCGCTGGCTTTCAGCAGTTGCTCGATTGTCTGCTTGCCGTCTTCGGCCTTGACGAACACCTGACCCAATAACGTTACCTCACGCAGATACTTCTGGACCGTTCCTTCGGCAATCCGGTCGAGCATTGCTTCGGGCTTACCGGCTTCGCGTGCTTTTTCTACTGCGATCCGCCGTTCGGTATCGAGCAGGTCGGACGGCACGCCAGTCGCATCGAGCGATTTGGGCTTGCTCGCGGCAATGTGCATTGCGATGTCACGCGAAAGTTCGGGGGTGCCGTCGACTACATCGACGAGCACACCGATCTTGCTGCCACCGTGGATATAACTCGCGAGTTTGCCTCTTGCGAGGATGCGCGCAAAGCGACGGATGGAAATGTTTTCTCCGATCTTTCCAATCAACCCTGTGCGGACCGTCTCGACGGTTCCGGTGCCCAGCGGCAGCGACGACAGCTCCTGCACATCTGACGGGTTGCGCGCTGCGATCAGGCTCGCAAGATCGGAAGCAAACCGAAGGAAGTCGGCATTCTTGGCGACGAAGTCTGTCTCGGAATTGACTTCAACGATCGCACCCAACATTTCAGCGGTGTCGACGTTGATTGCAACCACGCCCTCGGCCGCGACCCTTGCAGCGGCCTTACTCGCCTTGTTTCCAAGTTTGACGCGCAGAATTTCTTCGGCTTTCGTCATATCGCCGCCTGCTTCAGCGAGCGCTTTTTTGCACTCCATCATCGGAGCGTCGGTCTTCTCGCGCAGTTCCTTGACCAACGCCGCTGTAACTTCCGCCATCGCCTTCCTCCCACCCAATTGACCGCTTGAAAAAAAGGGGCTTACGCCCCTTCCAAGCTATTGCTGCTTCCGCGCTTTACTGGCGCTCTTCGCTGACTTCAACAAACTCTTCGCCGTTGTCCTCGGCGGCTGCCTGCACCACTCCTTGCAAAGCCGCCGCCTTGCCTTCCAGGACGGCGTCGGCGATGCCGCGGGCGTAGAGCCGCACCGCACGGCTCGAATCGTCATTGCCCGGAATCACGTAAGCGATGTTCTCGGGAGAGTGATTGGTGTCGACCACTGCAACCACGGGAATGCCGAGTTTTGCAGCCTCGAGCACCGCGATCTTGTGATAGCCGACGTCGATGATGAACAGCGCATCGGGCAGCGCATTCATATCTTTGATGCCGCCGATCGCCTTGTTGTGCTTTTCGATCTCACGTTGAAAATCCAGCGTCTCTTTTTTCGACATGCGCTCGGTGCCGTTGTCGGCGATGATCTGCTCCATCTCCTTCAGGCGCTTGATCGAAACTTTGACAGTTTTGTAGTTGGTCAGCATGCCACCAAGCCAACGCTGATCGACAAATGGCATGCCGGCCCGCTGCGCTTCCTCAACAATGGTGTCGCGTGCCTGGCGCTTGGTGCCGACAAACAGCACCGTGCCTCGATTACTTGCCAGTTGCCGCACAAATTTGGTTGCGGTCTGAAACTGATCAAGCGTGCGCTCGAGATTGATGATGTGGATCTTGTTGCGGTGACCGAAAATGAACGGTGCCATTTTCGGGTTCCAGAAGCGCGTTTGGTGTCCAAAATGGACTCCGGCTTCCAGCATTTGACGCATTGTTACCGACATAAACTCTCCAAGGTTAGGTCCTGCGCGGATACCGAGGCGGACTGGACTTCAGCGTCCGTGCCCGCACCTTGGAGGTACCGCGCGTGTTTTCGCTTCTATGCCCCTCATTAACGAAGGAGCCAGGTTGCGATTAGCCGGATATTATAGCCGTCCCACGCAGTCAGAGCTATCCATGGCCATCGTAATCAAAACAACGGACGATATCGCCCGCATGCGCACTGCGGGCAGGCTGGCGGCCGAGGTGCTCGACTTCGTTGCTCCCTATGTCAAGCCCGGCGTCACGACCGGTGAGCTTGACCGGGTCTGTCACGAGTACATGGTCAACGTGCAGCACACCGTGCCTGCGCCGCTGAACTACGCACCTCCGGGGTATCGGCCGTTTCCCAAAGCGATCTGCACCTCGGTGAACCACCAGGTGTGCCATGGCATTCCTGGCGACAAGGCTTTGAAAAATGGCGACGTGGTCAACATCGACGTCACAGTCATCAAGGACGGATACCACGGTGACACGAGCCGCATGTACTACGTCGGCGAGCCGTCGATCGCGGCACGTCGTTTAAGCGAGGTGACCTACGACTCGATGTGGCTCGGGATCGCGCAGGTTCGGCCGGGTGCGACCATCGGCGATATTGGCCACGCAATTCAGGTGCGCGCGGAGAGCAACGGCTACAGCGTCGTGCGCGAGTTCTGCGGGCATGGTATTGGCCAGAAGTTTCATGAAGAGCCGCAGATCCTGCACTACGGCAAACCGGGCACGCTCGAAAAACTCGTCGCCGGAATGATTTTCACGGTCGAGCCGATGATCAACGCCGGCCGTCGCGAAATCAAGGAGCTGGCCGACGGTTGGACGATCGTCACCAAAGATCATTCGCTGTCCGCCCAGTGGGAGCACACCGTCCTTGTGACGGAGACCGGTTACGAGGTTCTGACTCGCTCGGCCGGAATGCCTGCGCCGCCCGCCTTCATTCAGGACACGCAACAGGAAACGCGCGCCGGCGAGCCCGCGGAAGCGTAGCGCTGATGGATGGCGTTGCCCTCGAGCTGCGCGACCGGCTGCGGCGAGAGCGCGACGACCTGATCGAAACCTTTGCCCGCGGTGGTTCGGTGGATCGCCTGGTGCGCGGCCTTTCGCGCTCGGTCGATCAGGTGCTTCGTGATGCCGTGGAGCCCGACCGCGTGCCGAAGTTTGCCGCGGTCATCGCGGTCGGCGGCTACGGTCGTAGCGAGCTGTTCCCTCACTCCGATGTCGACATCCTGATCCTGCTGCGGCGGCCAGCGACGGAGGGCGATAGCAAAATAATCGAAGATCTGATTGGATTGCTGTGGGATATCGGCCTGCCGCTCGGGCACAGCGTGCGTACGCTGGAAGAATGTGTCAGTGAGGCTGCTGACATCACGGTATTGACTTCGATGCTCGAAGCGCGGCTTATTGCCGGGCCCAGAGCCTTATTTGCCAAGTTTTGCAACGTCATTGTTCGCTCGATCGACCGCGAAGCCTACTTCCGCGACAAGCTGCTCGAGCAGCAGCAAAGACATATCAAGTACGACGAAGCGCCGTACAGCCTTGAGCCCAACGTCAAGGAAGGCCCGGGCGGCCTGCGGGACCTGCAGGTCGTGCTCTGGGTCGCGCGCGCCAGCAGTTACGGATCAAGTTGGGCCGAGCTGGCGCGTCGCGAATTCATCACACCAGCGGAAGCGCGAATCATCCGGCGCGCCGAGCGGCGCATCAAGGAAATACGCGCACGCCTGCATCTGGTGGCGGACCGGCGCGAAGATCGACTCGTGTTCGATGTGCAAAGCGCTGTTGCGCAGACGAGCGGGCTGAAGGGCACGGCGGCCAGGCTGTCGAGCGAAGTGTTGATGCAGCAGTACTACCGCTCGGCCAAGGTCGTGGCGACAATGAACACAATCCTGCTGCAAAACATCGAGCATCGCCTGTTCGGCCGCGAGGGCGGCGACGTAAAGTCGATCGACGCAACGTTCGTCAAGCGCAACGAACTGCTCGATCTCGCCGATCCAGACAATCACGCTCCGTTCGAGCGCGATGCCAATGGAATCCTGCGTGCGTTCCTGCTGCTGGCGCAGCACCGGGAGCTAAAGGGCATGTCGGCGCATTTGATGCGATCGATATGGCACGCCCGCGTGACGATCGATCACCGGTATCGCCGTGACCCCGTCAACCGCGCGACCTTCCTTACCCTGTTGCAGCAACCGAAGGGCGTGCTGCACGAGCTGCGGCGGATGAATCAGTTATCGGTACTCGGCCGCTACCTGCCGGTGTTTCGTCGCATCGTGGGGCAGATGCAGCACGATCTTTTTCATGTGTACACCGTCGACCAGCACATCCTGCAGGTGCTTCGCAACCTGCGCCGTTTTACGCTGGCGGAACATGCCCATGAGTACCCGCTGTGCAGCCAGTTGATGGCTGACTTTGATAAACCATGGTTGCTCTACATCGCAGCAATCTTCCATGACATCGCAAAGGGTCGCGGCGGAGATCACAGCGACCTCGGACGACGCGACGCCCGACGTTTCTGTCGCGACCATGGTCTGCAGCGCGAAGACATCGCGCTTGTTGAATTTCTGGTCGGACAGCACCTATCACTTTCGCAGGTGGCCCAAAAGCAGGACCTTGCGGACGAAACCGTAATCCAACGCTTCGCCGCGATGATTCCCGACGAGCGAACATTGATCGCGCTTTACCTGTTGACGGTCGCGGACATTCGCGGCACCAGCCCCAAGGTCTGGAGCGCGTGGAAGGGAAAGCTGATCGAAGATCTGTTTCGCTCGACCCGGCGGTTGCTGGGCGGCGGCAGCGTGGCGTCGACCGCGGTGCTCCAGGGCCGCAAAGAAGAAGCGATGCGCATTTTGCGGCTGTACGGCTTGTCCGACGGCGCGCGCGATGCGGTGTGGCAGCAGCTTGATGTCGTCTA
>JACCYC010000190.1 GCA_013696665.1 Burkholderiaceae bacterium
GGATCAATATGCTTGATCGGATTCAGCGTGACGCGGCCCAGAACGTAGGCGGTGTTGTCACCGAACATGCGCGCAACGTAGCCGTGTGACGCTTCATGTACCGTAATCGCAAACAGCACCGGGATCGCGTACACCGCGATCGCCTGGATTACATTTTCCATCGAATCGAGTCTATCAGCGGCGTCGACCCTCGATGTGACGCTACAGACCCAGTTGCGCCATGTCGCCCAAACCCTGGCGCACCAGCACCGCTTCGTTACCGGTCAAATCGATCACGGTCGTTGGCTGGATACCGCAAGCGCCGGCGTCAAGGACGAAATCAATCTCGTGATCGAGCCGGTCGCGAATTTCAAGGCCCTGGTTCAGTGGGAGCTCATCGCCAGGAAGCTGCAACGTTGTCGTCAACAGCGGTTGGCCGAGGACGTCGAGCAGCCCCAGCGCCACGCGGTGGTCGGGCACACGCAGACCGATCGTTTTGCGCGAAGGATGCGACAGCCGCCGCGGCACCTCTTTGGTTGCTTCCAGAATCAACGTGTACGGCCCGGGCGTCGCGTTCTTAAGCAACCGGTACGTGCGATTGTTGACTTTGGCGTACTGGCCGATGTCAGACAAATCGCGGCACATCAGTGTAAGGAGGTGGCGTTCGTCAATGCGACGGATCGCGCGGATGCGGTCGACGGCGGCCCGATCGTCAAGATGACACGCCAGCGCGTAGCAAGAGTCAGTGGGAATTGCGCCGACACCGCCGTGGTCCAGAATCTGCGCTGCCTGGCGCAGCAGGCGCACCTGCGGATCCACCGGGTGCACCGAGAAAAGTTGAGCCATTCGGCGGTCGGGCTAAACGAAGCGGTGCCACACCGGCTGCAGCTCCGGTGACAGACGCGGCACCCGGCCCAGCTCGACGTTCGCCGATTCACCGGGGCCGTGGAAGTCGCTTCCGCTCGAGGCTTCAAAGCCAAAGTCGAGCGCGAGCTTTGTATAGCGGCGTACTTCGTCCGCGTTGTGATTGCTCGTTACAACCTCAAGCGCAGTACCGCCTACGTGGCGAAACTCTTCTAACAGCGAGTGCAACGCCAGCGAATCAAGCCGATATCGGGCCGGATGCGCCAACACTGCGACGCCCCGCGCTGCATTGATCATCGTCACAGCTTCACTCAGCGTGGCCCAGCGATGGGGCACATAGCCGGGCTTTCCTTCGACCAGATAGCGCTTGAATACTTCACGAACATCGCGACAAACGCCCTGCTCTACCAGATACCGCGCAAAGTGCGTGCGCCCGATCAGTTTTGGATTGTCGGCAAGCCGCAGCGCTCCTTCGAACGCGCCCTCGACGCCGACTGCGGCCAGGCTGGCCGAAATTTCCTGAGCACGGCGGGTTCGACCCGAGCGCACATGGCCTAGACCGTCGCGCAGCGCAGCCGACTCCGGGTCGACCCCAAGTCCGACGATGTGCAGGGTCGTCGCACCCCAGCTGACGGAGACTTCGACACCGGAAATAAAAGGCATTGCGCATTCCGCTGCCACCGCACGTGCCTCAGCAAGTCCCCCCACTTCGTCGTGATCCGTTAGCGCGAAAAGCTCGACGCCGTGTTCAGACGCGCGGCGCGCGAGATCACCTGGCGCTAGCGTGCCGTCCGAGAAATTCGAGTGGGAGTGAAGGTCGGCGCGAATTGCATGCACGCCGCCAGTTTGATCAGGCATCGGACATTCTAAAGCGCCGCACTACGACCGGTGCTGTTGAGCAAACGCGGTGATCAAATGCGCCAGCTGCTCGGGCTGGTCGTGATGCACCATGTGACCCGCGTCTTCGATCAGCACACTCGTTACGTTGCGCAGCACGTCTTTGCGCGCCTCGACTTCGCGCAGCGCCGCCTCGTGATCCGGGCCGACGTGACGCAGCACATCGCTCTGCGCGGCGCGTACCCAGAGAACCGGGCATTCGACCTTGCTCCAACACGCCAGCACTTCATCGATCCGATACAAAGTCGGATTGACAATGCGATGCGCTGGATCACCCGCGACAGCAAAGCGCCCTGCACCATCGGGAATTGCCCAGTGTTCAGCCAGAAACGCTGCCCGATCCGGCGACAGCCGCCGATTGTTCTTCATCAGCCGCGCCGCGACTTCGTGGCGCGACGCGTAGTCGCGGAGCGCGGCACCTGCCTTCAATTCATCGATCCACTGCGAGAAACGATCCGGCGCCTGCTCGGCCGCTGTGGCGCGCAAACCGAAACCCTCGAGGTTGACCACCGCGCGCACTCGGTTCGATCGCGTGCCCGCATAGACCAGCGCAATGTTTCCACCCATGCTG
>JACCYC010000243.1 GCA_013696665.1 Burkholderiaceae bacterium
GACATCAATTTGGTTGAACACGTCCAAAAATCGCACCGCGTTGGACGCTGTGGTCGAAACCCGCTCCAGCTCGTTGAACCATCGATGCTGCTCTGCTGTACCACCCGGGATGAACAGGGTCGTAAAAAATTGGCGGAATGCCGCGTTCTGCTGGCCCCACCCCACTGCAACCAACCTGCGCATCAGTTCCGCCTGCTCGCGCAATTGAGGCGTTGGGTCGCGCTTCAGGCGCCCGCGTGCATACCCGCCATGCAGAATCAGATTCGACACGCGATGCGGATACTTCACTGCATAAGCCACCGCAAGCGGAGCGCCCTGAGATATGCCGAGCAGACTGAATCGCTCAACCTGGGCAGAGTCGACTACGGTTTCCAGATCATGCAGCCAGGCATCAAACGAAAGATCGTCGATTTCCCGGTCCGACAGGCCGCAGCCGCGTTCGTCATAACGAATCAAGGTGTTCTGACGCGAAAGCTCGTCGAGCCAGTGGCTCCACACCGGACTGCTGACGTCAAACTCCAGATGGCTCATCCAGTTGGCCGCTTTGACCAACGGCGGCCCGCGACCCGACGTGGCATATGCGATGCGCACGCCGTCGTGGCCGGTGCAAAAGCGAATCTGCTGCGTGAAATTTGGCATTGCAGACCAGAGAAGGATTGGTTGTCATTGCCAGGTAACCACGCAGCAACGCGTCGAAGCGTAACGCACACCAAAGCGCGGTCTATTTGCATTCGTCGCGGAATGCACACTGTGAAAAAAGTTGGCGACTCCCTTACCCATTACGATGCCGGCTTGCTTGCAAAGCCAACGCAACACGCCACGCTGGCGCATCGCGAGACATGGAACCAATCGCCGCAACCTTAGTTCCCGGAGATGGCATCGGGCCCGAGATCACTGATGCAGTGGTCGAGATCCTCGACGTGCTCGGTAAGCCGTTTATCTGGCACATTCAGCAGGGCGGAATCTCAGCTGCCAAGGAATCCGGCGACCCGCTGCCGCCGGCGCTGCTCGCCAGCATCCGACGTACGCGCCTTGCACTCAAGGGGCCGCTGACGACACCGGTCGGAGGCGGCTTTCGCTCGGTGAATGTTCGATTGCGAGAGGAATTCAAGCTCTACGCGAACCTGCGTCCGGCTCGCACGTTGCTCGCCGGCGGCCGGTACGAAGACATCGATATCGTGCTGGTCCGCGAAAACCTTGAAGGGCTTTACGTGGGGTTTGAGCATTTCATTCCGATCGATGGCGACCCGCACGCTGTCGCGATTTCTTCGGGCGTCAACACGCGCGCCGGTTCGCGGCGCATTGCTGAGTTCGCGTTCGACTACGCCGTCAAGCACGGACGCAAGAAAGTCACGATCGTGCACAAGGCGAACGTGCTGAAAGCGCTGACTGGAATCTTTCTTGAAACTGCGCTCGACGTTGCAAAGAAATACGAAGGCAGGATCGCCGTCGACGACCGCATCGTCGACGCCTGCGCGATGCAGCTAGTTTTAAAGCCGTGGCAGTTCGACGTGATCGTGACGACGAATCTGTTCGGCGACATTTTGTCCGATGAAATTGCAGGGCTGGTGGGAGGCCTTGGCATGGCACCTGGAGCCAACATCGGAGTGGACGCCGCGATCTTTGAGGCCGTGCATGGATCTGCACCGGACATCGCCGGCAAGGGCGTAGCCAATCCGCTCGCGTTGTTGCTGGCCGCCGCGCTGATGCTCGACCATGTCGGCCACGGGGACGAGGCAACGCGACTACGAAGCGCAATCGACGGCACCTTGCGGGACGACAAGGTGCGGACCGGCGATCTCGGCGGCAGTGCGAGTACCCAGGACATCACGCAGGCGATCGTGCGGCGAATCACGCGTCGCTAACTCTGATGAGAATCCAAGCCGCGGTGCTTGAAACACTCGGTGCCACGCGTCCGTATTCAGTGTCGCGTCCGTTACGCGTCGATGAGCTCGACCTCGCGCCCCCCGGGCTGAACGAAGTGTTGATTCGAATCAAGGCGGCGGGCTTGTGCCATTCGGATCTTTC
>JACCYC010000253.1 GCA_013696665.1 Burkholderiaceae bacterium
CGATGAAAGCGCAAAGAAGGCGACGCAATTTGACTGGCATGACGTGCATGTGGACTCCTACACAAGGTTTGCGGCATGGTACCGAGCGCCACCGCCACACGCAAAGAACTTCTTCGCCAGCGTCTCACAAGGAACGCCAAGCCTGGGATTCGTAAAGATCTGTCACACATACGCGGCGCAACTCGAACTGGGCAACTCTCTCGATTTTGCTACCAGAGTTTGACGCAAGGCCCGCTGGCAACAAATGGCTGCGGCACGGTGCTGGGCTGCGCCGGCGCGTCCTCAAACGACACCGCGAGGCGCGCCACTTTTGAAAGCAGAGTCTCTGAGCTCGAAGTCATTTCAAAAGATGTGCTGCCGGGCGGCTTTGCTGTAGAAGCAACGCCAATTGGGAAGGCTGCACCCTCCCGCAGCAATGCCCAGACCTGTATCACTTTACCCGCGGGCACGGTGATGGGCCGTAAAAATTTCACTGTGACGCGCTTGCCGTGACGCGTGGAGCTGACTAGCAGCGCCGGGGCGTCTTCGTCATCAAGCAACAGGCCCACGTAACTTTGCGGCAGCGCCTGCTCGCGCTGAGCGAGGCTGTCGAGTGAAACAAACGCTTCGGGCATCAACCGCACGAGGGCGAAGGTAAGAACAGCGCCGAACGCGAAGCCGACGACGGGCCTCCACAATGGCGACCACCATGAGCGCGGTACTGCGCGCGCAACCAATCGGGATCCGATGCGTGACTGAATCGCCGCCCATGCGCGTGGCGGCGGTTCGACGGGGGGCAGTGAGCTTGCTAGCAGCGCGAGTTGATGCTCCCACTGTTCGACCGCGGCACGTGCGTTCGGCAAAATAGTCAGCAGCGTCGCAAAGCGACGGCGCGCGCCGCCACGCAGCGTGCCGAGCACGTACTCCGACGCTAGGCGGTCGAGAAGATCGGAACGGTCGTAATTCACTACCCGTTCTCCATGCAGGCCTTTAACCGTTCCAGGCCCCGCCGGACCCATGCCTTGACGCTGCCAAGCGGTGCGCGCATGTGCGCGGCCACCTGCGAGTGCGACATGCCGTGGTAATACGCCAGCGCCAGGCATTGTCGATGCGACGCGTCGAGTGCTTCCATGCAGCCGCGGATAGCGAGCGAATCCGTCGCTTGCGTCAGCAGTTGCAGCGGCGTTGGACGCTCATCAGGAATATCAGCCTCTTCGCCATCGGCGTTCAGCTTGCTGGCTGTTTCGTGCCGCACCGGTGCACTGCGCACAACATCCAGCGCCCTGTTGCGAACAATCGCTATCAGCCACGTCATCGGCTCGCCCGCTGACGCCTGATAACCGCCCGCGTGCTTCCAAACACTCACGAAAGACTCCTGCAGAACGTCCTCGGCAACGTCGCGCCGGTTCAATATACGCAGCGCGACGGCAAACAGACGCGCACTGGTGGCCTGATACACGCGCGCAAATGCCGAGCGGTCACCCAGCGCAATGCGCGCTAGATCCTTTCGCAGTTGCCCGGAATCTTTCATCAAGGCCGAAAGTGTAGGGCGAAACATGCGCGCTCCACTGCCGCGACTTACACTCCCGCCCGCACTGCGGTGGAGGCAATCGTGTCCGAGCAATCAACGAGTTCGACGACAGTGGTGCGCCACTTCCGGCAGATCCTTCTGTGGCCGCTGCAGTTGATGCCGATTCGGCCCGGCTCGCAGATTCAGGAACACTGGGAGCTGCTCGATCAAGAGATCGCCGAAAACCCGTGGCGTGAATTACTCGACGAGTTCACGCCGGAGGGCAAAGAGTTTCAGCTGCGTCACTACGGCGAATTCGTCACGTTCCTGCCGTACGTGCAGCGGTTTATCTACGGCGAGAGCCGCGCCAAGAAGGAGAGCGGCAACAAGGATGAGGAGCCCGGCAGCTCTCCGATGCGTGTGTACCGGCGGCACGACATCGCATCCGTGCGGATGGTCACCAGCCCCGGCGCCGAGCCGATCGTTCTGACGATTGCTCATGTGGATCTGTACTTCTTCT
>JACCYC010000327.1 GCA_013696665.1 Burkholderiaceae bacterium
TCGAGATGATTCTCTCCAGCGAAATTTCGGACAGCAGACGCACCTGAACCGCGTCGACGCCGAGCCGCCTGGCACGCAGCGCGACTTGCGCCGCCGACTCTTCACCGCTGACGTACAACACCGGCGCACTCGCCGACAGCGCTGCGAGTGACTGCAGCAGCAGCGTCGACTTGCCGATGCCAGGGTCGCCCCCGATCAGCACGACGCCGCCTTCGACAAACCCGCCGCCCAAAACCCGATCGAATTCGTCGATGCCGGACGCAATGCGCGGCATCTCGCGTGCCTGGACATCGCCAAGCGATTGCACCGCGGCAGTCGAAACAAGCGCGGCATAGCGATGCTCACCCGGCGGCTCGACGCGAGCCTCGGTCAGCGAGTTCCACGCCTGACAGTGCGGACATTGACCCTGCCATTTCAGGCTGGCACCGCCGCATTCCGAACAGACAAACTGTGTTTTTGCCTTGGCCATCGTCAGCCGATCTCGATCACCGGCACGCGCGGCGCAAGCGCGCACATCAACTCATAGCCGACGGTGCCGCACCAGTTTGCAACCTCGTCAATCGCGATGCCGTTGCCCCAAAGCTCGACTTCGCTGCCCACCTCCGCGTGCGGCGTAGCAGTCAGATCGACGGTGATCATGTCCATCGACACGCGTCCGGCGACCGGCACCCGCACCCCGTCGACCAGCACTGGCGTTCCATCCGGTGCATTGCGCGGATACCCGTCGGCATAGCCGCACGCGACGACCCCGATGCGCATCGCGCTCCGCGCCGAGAACCGCGTGCCGTAGCCGACTGATTCGCCCGCGGCGAGCGTTTGCACGGCTATCAACTTCGACCGCAGGGTCATCGCTGGCGTAACGCCAAGCGCGGCGGCACTGTGCGATTCATCCGTCGACGCGCCGTAAAGCGCAATGCCGGGGCGGACCGACTGTCCTTCAACTTCCGGTCGCAGAAACAAGGCAGCCGAATTGGCGAAGCTGCGCGGCTCGGGCCAATCGCGCGCGATGCTATTGAGCGCAGCAAGCTGCTCAGCGACCTCAACTGGGCCGGCGGCAGGTTTCGCACGGTCTGCATTTGCAAAGTGCGTCATCAGTGTCATTTGCCGCACGTTCATGCAACTCTTTAACCGCTGGTACGCCGCAACACCGGCGTCGCGCACGGGAAATCCCAGACGGTTCATTCCGGTGTTGAACTTCAGATAAACATCAATTGGGTTTCGCGAGCGTTCACGCTCGATCATGGCGATCTGTTCGTCGTGATGCACCACCGGGGTTAAAGCCAGTTCGTAAACCTCCATCAGATCGCGCAGCTCGAAGCAGCCTTCCAGCAGCAGGATCGGTTTTGACCATCCCGCGTCGCGTGCGCGTCGTGCCTCGACGAGGTCGAGCAGCGCAAGTCCATCGGCCTCCGCAAAGGCACTTATCGCGCGCGCAAGTCCATGCCCGTAGGCATCGGCCTTGACCACCGCCCAGACAAACCTGCCGTTGGCACGCCCGCGAGCAACGGCCAGGTTGCGACGCAACGCATTCTTGTCGATTACCGCGGAAATTGGGCGAGGCATGGAATCAAATCTGAAATTGACGCTCCGATAGCATAGTGGCGCAACGGATCTTGCACGCTCAAGTGCGTGATATAACCGCGGCAAACCATAGCGTCGAGCGCCCCGCATTGCTTTATGCGAGAGCGTCGCACAAACAATAGCGATTTTAGGAGACGTTCCGCTTGGCTGGTCGAACTTACGTGCTTGCACGATGAAACGCGGCTTCTACGTCATCATGGCCGCGCAGTTTTTCTCGTCGCTGGCCGATAACGCGCTGTTGTTAGCCGCCATTGCATTGTTGCGCGACCTCGAAGCGCCGGCGTGGATGACGCCGATGTTGAAGCTTTTCTTCGTGTTCTCTTACGTTGCCCTGGCCGCGTTCGTGGGTGCCTTTGCGGACTCGTTTCCAAAAGCGCGCGTGATGTTCATCACGAACCTGATCAAGATCGGTGGCTGCTTGATGATGTTTCTCGGTGCGCACCCGCTTCTCTCGTACGCTGTAGTCGGGTTTGGAGCTGCCGCCTATTCGCCGGCCAAATACGGAATCGTTACCGAGTTGCTGCCACCGGAAAAGCTGGTGGCAGCCAACGGCTGGATCGAAGGCCTGACGGTCACATCCATCATTTTCGGATTCTTGATCGGCGGAATTCTGATCGACAAGAACGTGTCGAGCTGGCTGCTGGCGCTTGATATGCCGATGATTGAAACCGGCATCAACCTGCCGGCCGAGGCCGCGATTGCTGTCATCGTGTGGCTGTATGTGCTTGCGGCTGCAATCAACCTGTTGATTGCGGATACTGGCGCGCGCTACGCGAAGCAGCATTCGCATCCATGGAAGCTGATGGTGGGGTTCGTGCACTGCTGCAGCGTCTTGTGGCGCGACAAGCTTGGCCAGATATCGCTTTCCGTGACTACGCTTTTCTGGGGTGCCGGCGCGACGCTGCAGTTCATCATCCTCAAATGGGCGGAGACCGTGCTCGGCATGGAACTCGCGCGTGCGGCAATTTTGCAGGCGGTGGTCGCGGTCGGGATCACCATCGGCGCGGTCTATGCGGCAGCCACGGTAACTTTGAAAAAGGCGATGAGCGTGTTGCCGGTCGGTATCGCGATGGGTTTGATCGTGGCCGGAGCGGCGTTTTATACGCCGGCGATAGCCCCCGCCGGTGGGCTACGCCTCGGCGCGCTGAACGCGAGCTATTTCCTGTTGATCGCGTGTGCCATTTTGATGTTGATCGGCATGCTCGCCGGTTATTTCGTGGTGCCGATGAACGCACTGCTGCAGCATCGTGGATACGTACTGCTGTCGGCCGGGCATTCGATCGCGGTACAAAATTTCAATGAGAACCTGAGCATCCTCGCGATGCTTTGTCTCTACGCAGTGCTGATCTGGATGGACCTTGACCTTCAAACCGTGATGCTGATGTTCGGACTGTTCGTCGCCGCTTCGATGATGCTCGTTTTATTGCGACATCAATTCAATCAGCGTCAGTTTGACTCGGTCGCGTTGATTGGCGAGACGACGCACTAGTTTTTGTCCGCTTCGCGATGCGTGGTGTGGGCGAGGCAAAGGTCAGCCCAGGCCTTGGCTTTGTCTGCCAGGTTCCTGAGCAGGTACGCCGGGTGATACGTCACGATCACCGGAATCTTGCGGCGCGCAACGCTAATCGGGTGCGCCTTGCCGCGCAGACTTGCAATGCTGGCGTCCGAGCCCAGCAGCGATTGCGCAGCGAATCGGCCCATCACGACAATCACCGCCGGGTTGACGAGCTCGACCTGCCGGCGCAGAAAGGGCTCGCACCGCGCGATCTCTTCCGGTTGAGGATTGCGATTTCCCGGAGGGCGACACTTCAACGCGTTGGCGATGTACACGGACTTGTCCGTCTGCCCCTCGCGCGACATGCCAAGGCTGTGCAGCATGTTGTTGAGCAGACGCCCGGCTTGGCCGACAAAGGGTTCCCCGCGCTGATCTTCTTCCGACCCGGGTGCTTCGCCGATCAACATCCAGCTTGCGTTCGTATTGCCGACGCCGAACACGGTTTGTTTTCGACGCTCACACAATGTGCATGCGCGACATGCAGCGACCTCGGCGGGCAACGCATCCCACGACAGTTTTCCAATCATTGCGGCACGATCGGACGGCACTGGCCTGATCGCTCCACTCGTTTCGAGCTCGGCGCACTCCTCGGCTTGCCGAATCGGTGCACTGCCGCGCAGCGCATAGATCGGGCCGAGCCCCATCGCGCGCCACAGTCCAGCGCGCCGTGCGTCGAGCGTCACAGCATCACCCGCATCACCAGCGCATCTTCGCGTCCGATGCGGGCCGGGTAGTAACCGCG
>JACCYC010000275.1 GCA_013696665.1 Burkholderiaceae bacterium
CGATGAAGTCGTTTTCACGGGGCAGCAAGGCGGCTGCCGACTTTGTCGATGCCTATTCGAAGCGCGTCGCCAAGACCTGAAATCGCATGGAGTGGATTTTGAGCCGTGAAATCGTAATCACGATGGCCCTGCTTGGAGCGACGGCGTCGGTGTTGGCAACGCTTCCGCGCATCCGTTCGGCAGGCCTTGCGCGCAGCCTGAATGCGGCGGGTTATGTCCTGATGGGCACCAGCATGATCATCTTCATCCTCATCGGATTGCGTTCCGGCTGATTTAGGGCCGCGCTGCCTACGTCAGACGGCGGTCCTTCGTCCATTCGTCATAGAGCTGGAGCCGGCGAACAACTTCCGCGTACGCTTCAAAGCGCAACAGCTCCTCGTATTCACGCGTCGTCGTCACACGCACCTTAAGCACGCCTTCACGCGCATACGGGTAGGCGTTGATATGCGCGGGACGTTGCACGATGGCCAGGTTGATTTCGATCACCTCACCCGACACCGGAGCAATGATGTCGAATGCTCGGCGGTAGCTGTCGACCCAGCCCACCGCCTCCCCAAGGTTGACCCGATCTCCTACCTTGGGTAGATCCACGCTCAGGATATCGCCCAGGCTGCGCTGGCCGAAGTCAGAGATGCCAATTGCGATGACATCCTTGGTTTCGTCTTCGAGGCCCGCCCAGACGTGAGATTCGCTAAAGCGTACATCGTAGGGCGACCAGGTCCTCACACCCGGTTCCTCTTTGACTCGGCGCGTGCAAAACGGCATTGCGACGACTCGCCCCGTGGATCTCCTGCCGCGGATGTCGACCTCGATCTCGGTGCCGATCTTGGCGTCGCCGGCCGCAACATAACCCAGCCCACCGTTGCGGCCGGTCAAGCTTGGTGATAGCGGCCCGCTGGTCACGTGTCCGACCTCCTTCCCGTTCCTGAAGATCCGATACCCGTTTCGAATCGTGCGCGGCCCGTCGATTTCGAGACCCACCATTTTCCGGGTCGGCCCATTCGCCTTGATTCGCGTTAACGCATCCCTTCCAATGAAGTCCTTCGAGAGTTTGACCACCCATCCGACGCCAGCCTCAATCGGATTGGTCTGGCCGTCCATGTCGTTTCCATTCAACAGGTAACCCGCCTCTGTCCGCAGGCTCTCCCGCGCAGCCACGCCCTGCGGCACGATTCCCAAAGGCCGGCCTGCCATCAGCAACTCATCCCAGATCAACGGCGCGAGGTCTCGCGCCACCATGATCTCGTAGCCGCGCTCACCGGTGTATCCGGTGCGGCTGATGATGCAGGGAACCTCTGCGTGTGCGGTATGAATGACGGTCTGCGTAAACCAGTAATACTTGAGCGTCGCCAGGTCCGCCTTCGTGATTCGCTGCAGCGCCTCCCTCGACTCCGGCCCTTGCAGCGCGAGAAGTGCGGTGTCGGTCGATATGTTGCTCACTTGCACGTCTAGCCCATGTGCGTGCTTCAGCACCCACTGATAGTCCTCGTCGGTCTTCGTGACGTTGACGACCCATATGAAATGATCAGCCGCCAGCCGAAGGCAGACCAGGTCATCCAGGACCACGCCGTTGACATCACACATGACCGAATACAGCGCCTGGTTATCGGCGAGTTTGCCGGCATCGTTCGTGATCACCTTCTGTACGAGCGTCAGGGCATCCGGCCCCTTGATATCCAGCTCGCCCATGTGCGAGACATCGCACAGGCTGACGCTCTCACGCGTCGACCGATGCTCCATCACATGGCCGCGATACTGCATGGCACGCGCAAAGCCCTTGAGGTTGATCACCGCGGACGCATCGCGGACATGCTGATCGAACAAAGGGGTATGTTTCATGAGTTCACGGCTCCTCTGATTGTCATTGCGCGAGCGTCTGCGCGGCAGCAAATCGCCGACGCTGCCATCACTGCAGCCCACCCAACTCGCGCACGATCAAGGTAGTCCCGACCACCAGACACAGAACCGCAACGGCTTTGCGCAGCAAGGCGCCATCCACCGCGTGCGCGATGCGCACTCCCGCCATCACACCGGCCATTTCGATCAGCGTCACAGTGGCGGCGATGCCAAAATCGATCGATCCGAATTTCAGGTTGCCGAGCGTTCCGGAAATCGCCGCGACGATTTGAATCACCTGACTCGTGCCGATCGCGACAAGTGCCGGAAAACCGAACAAGACCATCAGCGGCACCGACAGCGCCGGCCCTCCGACTCCGGTCAGTCCCGAACCAAAGCCGGCAACAGCACCCAATGTGAGCAACAAGACTCGCTGTGCGCGGGCATCGTCGTGGAACGCGGGCCGGCGCATCCCGCGCCATGTGAAAAGCGTGTAAAGCCCCGCTAAAACAATGATGCCCGCGAGGATCAGCGCCAGCGCCGTCGGTCGCGCAATCGAATTCGTCCACGCACCAAGGAATGCAAAAACTACGGCGCTGTACAACACCGGGCGAGTGACAGACCAGTCGATGCTGCCGCGACGCTGGAACATCAGCGTGCCAACGATACCGGTGAAAGTGAACGTGAACAGCGCCGTCGCCATCGCCGTCTGTATCGGGAGCGCGGCAAACGCGGTTAGCGCCGGGATCAGAAGGACGCCCCCAATGCCGACCGCGCCGATCAGAGCGCCCACTCCAAACGCAATCAACAACAGCCAGGCAAGGTCGGGCATCGCCCGTGGTCATTTTTTCCAGCCGACTCTCTCCTTGAACCGCTTGAGCTCGTCCTCCTTCATGAAGACGGTGTGTTCCTTGCCCGGGTAGACGCGCTGTTTGACCTCGTCGCGGTAATCGCTGAGTCCCTTCTCGATGATCGGTACCAGATCGCAATAGATTTTCGAGTGTCGCGGCGTATGTTTTTCATAAAGATGGAACAGGTCCGAGCCAATAATATGCACGCCATCCGACGTATTGCCCGAACCGAGGCTGATGACCGGTACCGGCAATGTCTGCGTCAGGAACTCCGAAACTTCCGAGGTTACGACCTCGGTCATGATCGAGAAGCAGCCCGCGTCGACGAATGCCAACGCGTCGTCCACGAGTTCCTTGGCGCGATCCGCTGTTTTTCCCTGTGCCGCAAATCCCCCGAGCTGTGGCATGCGCATCGGACAAATGCCGATATGCCCTTGCACCGGAATCCCCGCTTTCACAATGGCCTCGATGTATTTCGCGTGATGCTGGTTGCCTTCGCACTTCATCACTTCAGCCCCGCCCTGCGAAACGTATTTGGCGGCATTGTCGACCGCCTGCTGGGTCGACAAATGAAAGCTCATGTAGGGCATGTCGACCATGCGCAAACCGTACTGCGATCCGCGCTTCACGGCCTGCGCCATGAACATGACTTCCTCGAACGACACCGAGGTCGTGCTTTCATGGCCGAACAGCACCATGCCTCCAGTGTCGGAGACGCACAGAATGTCGATGCCGACGCGATCGGCGATGATCGCGGTCTCGTAGTCATACACCGCGAGTTGAACGATCGGCTCTCCTTTCTTCTTTTTTTCATTCAACATCGGGATCGAGACTTTCTTGCGCGCAGCGGCTTCGGCCATGATGACCCTCCTTGGGTGGACAAGCTTTTCTTTTGGTTGAGCGGTTTCGCGAGGTGCGCTTTCTTTGTTATTGATATTTTCGAATCTTAAAGCGCGAGAACAGGCGCAGGCCGACGACAAATCTCACGTATACCTGTCGCGCGAGTGACACCTACGGTCAGCCTTGCATCTTTACGATGAACGGCGTTTCCGTTTGCTTATCCAGATCGAATTGCGAGCGCCCCGTGTGATTGATGTGTTTGCCGTAGATGTGGAGAGAAAGCGTTACCCGATCGGTTTCATTCCAGACACTGTGGATCATGCCTTGCGGCAGAGCCACGACATCGCTTGCATCGCATACCTTCTCGCCGACCTTCTTGAGATCCGCATAGCCGAGGCGTGTCCGGTCGTCGGTGCGCTCATAGAACTCGTTTCTCTCCGGCCCATCGATTCCCGCAACGACGGCCCAAGTGCCATGGTCGTGAGGCGGTGTGCCGCGCTTCGGCAGCCAGCTAAGCGCCATATGGCGATGGTGTGATCGGGCTCCTCATGGAGCAGGTGGACACCAAACCCCTGCGCAGGGTCGGCACTGTACATACGATCTTCAACCCATTCGTCCTTTGCCAGAGCTGCACGCCGCGCCAGCGGGCGGACCTGACTGAGAATCTGTCGTTCGTCCTCAAACTGTGCGCAGACTCGCTTGACGTCGGCCACCAGCTGCGCGATCGGATAGCGATCAGCATCCATCGTTTCTTTCTTCATTATCCTGACACGGCGCTATGTCCTTCGAATGGCGCTAACTTACACTGCCGGCCCGAACCCGTTAAGCGCTCCACCCCGTGGCTGGCCCCCGCGTTGCATGAGTTCTTGCAATCACGCGACCAGAATTCCGCCCGAAACCACGATCAACAACAACAACGTGAAGTGACGAAAGCGCGTGTCGCTGAAGCGCGGAAATAGCCGCAAACCGACGCGAAGGCCGACGTAGTACCCCGGGGCGAGCAACACCGACGTCCAGGCGGCCTCAGCATCAAAGACGCCTTGCTGCCACAGCACGGCAACACCGATCAGCGAGATCACCGTTAGGTAGAGGGTCAGGTTCGCGCGCGTTGTCTCGATCGGATCAGGACCTGAAAGCAGATAAAGGATGACCAGCGGTCCGCCGACACTGGTCGCGCCCTGCATGGCGCCGCTTACCGCACCAAGTCCCACTGATGCGGCGAGCGGTGGCCGTCGTGCATACCGCCAACCGCGCAGGAGCACGATCGCGAACACGATCACCGTGATCGCGATCGCGCGGCGGATGATGATTGGATCGACCGCGACCAGCGCCAGCACTCCGAGAGGTACCGTCACGGCGGCCGCCAGCAGGATGGCGCCGATCACGTTCCATTGCACCCGATGGCGCGTCTGCACGAGCATCGGCCCGGCGGCGACAGACTCGAGCACCAGAATGACGGCTATCGCGAGCTTGGGGCCGAGCAGCAGCGCGAGCGGCGGCGCCATCACCATTGCGCCGCCGAAGCCGGTGATGCCGCGCACGGCACCGGCGACGGCGGCGATCACCCCGGCCGCAATCAGCGTGACCGGGTCCACACTAATGTGGCGCGGGACGAAGAAAAAATCGCACGCTACGCTGCAATCATCATATCGGTGCCGCGCGTTCGACGTAGTAAGCGTCGGTGTGAACGGGCGACAGCGTGTAGGTCATCATCGCGTTGACCTTCATCCCGGCCTCGTGCCCGGAGCGCACCGACGATTCAATATTGCGAGTGTCGTTCAGCGCGTCGTAGACGGTCAACACCTTTATGCCGCGCCGCGCGTTCTGATTGGCATCTCATTCGCGACTAGATCAGGCACCGCGGTTCTTGCTGCGGCTTTGATTCAGTTCGTCGGCTTGCTTGGTGAACGGTGGTATTTTTTCGCGGAGGCACGACATCCGCAAAATCTGCATTACCAGGTCATCGGTTGACGCACATCGAGACAACCAGGAGCCATCCGCGGAATACGCGCATCGCTCGCACGAGAAGCTGGCGCTGCAAGATGCGATCAAGCGATCGACAAAAGAAAAGGGCCTGCAGCGCAGGCCCTTTGTCTGACGCGCGACGATGAATACGCGCAAGACGATTAGTTCTTCTTTTCTTCGACCGGCGGTACGACAACGATGGTACTACCCGATTTACCCGGAGCACCTTCTGCTCCCGGGGCGCCTGGGGCACCGGCAGGTCCGGCGGGTCCCGGAACTGTGACGACCGTTGAAGAAGGTGCAGGTGCGGGAGCAGGCGTCGGAACCGCTACTGGCTGAATGACGGTCTCGGTGGTTTTCTCTGTTTTCTGGCAAGCGGCCAATCCGAGACTTGCGGCAACGGCCGTTGCGATGAGCAGCGAATATTTCTTCATTGGTTTCCTCTGTATGTACTTCAAATCTGGCGCGCCCGGCAGGATTCGAACCCACGACCCCTTGGTTCGTAGCCAAGTACTCTATCCAACTGAGCTACGGGCGCAAGGGCGCGAAGTTTATCATCGCCGGCAGTCATGCGGCAGGGTGAACCGAAGCGTTCAACGCCGCTGCGAGCGCGGCGTCACCGTCCACCAGGTCTTCCCACTTCAGCTCGATGCCTTTTTGGTGACCTTTTTCAGTCAGCTTCAGACCCAATGGCCCAAGCGTTAACGTGAATGGCTTGTCCTTGATCACCAGAGCGCGTTTCAATTCCTTATCGAGGGTCGTAGCCATCTCTTCTTCCTAACGTCCGAGGATCTGTGCTGCTCGCTTGATCGTTTGCCGTGTCGACTTGTATTGCGCCCATGGGTCCACCCTCATCTTTTCAACGCGAGCAAGTGCATTGGTGATATTCCAGAGGGCGGCGCTCTCGAGCTTCTCAAGCTCTTCCCACGCCAGGGGAATTGAAACGCCGAGTCCCGGACGTGCCCGGGCGGAGAAGGCAGCAGCTGTCGTCGCACCGCGACCATTGCGCAGGTAATCGATAAAAATCCGGCCCACGCGGTTTGCGGGGCCGCTCTTCGCAACAAACCGTTGCGGCACCGTGCGCGCCAGATGCACGACCACCGCCTCGGAAAAGTCTTTGACTTCGTCCCAGTTCGAAGTGGGCGTGAGCGGAACGACGATGTGCAAGCCTTTGCCGCCGCTAGTCTTCAAAAATGCCTTTAACTTGAGTTCGTCAAGAAATGCCTTGGTCAGCATCGCGCCCTCAACCACCTGCTGCCATTGCACGCCCTCACCGGGATCGAGATCGAACAGCAATCGGTCTGGGTTCTCGATCGACTTTGTAGTTGCGTTCCAGGTGTGAAACTCGATCACGTTCAGCTGCGCAGCCTGCACCAGCGCCTGCGCTGTTCCAACTTCGAGCATTGGCGGATGGTCGGGCAAAAAAGCCGGATCAAGCTCGTTGATGCCGGGGATGCGCAACGTATCGACGTGCTTTTGAAAGAACAACTGGCCCGCGATTCCGCTGGGGCCACGTACCAGCGAGGTCGGACGGCTTTTCAAATGCGGCAACATGGTCTGGGCAATGCTTTCGTAATAGCGAACCAGGTCGAGCTTGGTCAGGCCTGTGCTCTGATCGATGACGCGCTCACCGTGGCTGATTTTGATACCGCCCGCGGTCGGCGGGAGCTGCTTGGGCGCAGGTTGTGCAGCGCGGGTTGATGTCGCCACTTTCTCAGCTACTTTCTTAGCTACTTTTCCAGTAACCGTCTTAGCCTCGACACTATCGGTGCGATCCGCAGAAGCGGGTGCAACGGCTTGTTCGCGCGTGATACTGCCCGGAGGCTTGTCGGTACGCAGGCCATGAAATACCGAGTGCCGTATCCGCCCGTCGTCAGTCCACTCGCCAAACGATACTTCGGCGACCAGCTTTGGCTTTACCCAATGGCCTTTGACGCCGGTAGGCAATTTATGAAACGGCGCCTGGCTCGAACTCAGCGCAGCGAGCTGCCCTTTCAGTTGCACCAGCGTCTTGTCGTCAAAACCGGTGCCGACGTTGCCGGCATACGTCAGCTCCCCCTGCTCGTCGTGCACGCCTAACAACAGCGAGCCCAGGCCGCTGCGCGTGCCGCGCGGATCGGTGTAACCGCCGATCACGAATTCCTGCCGCCGCGTGCACTTGAGCTTGATCCAGCTTGGTGATCGCGTCGACGTGTAGCGCGCATCCGCGCGCTTTCCAATGACACCCTCCAGCCGCAACCTACAAGCCGCTTCCAGAAGTGAACCTGCATCCGCTTCGAATTCCTCGCTGAACACAATCAGCCCCGAGGTGTTCGAACTGAGGATTTTTTTCAGCAATGCGCGGCGCTCGCGCACCGGAACATCGCGCAGGTCATGACCGGCAAAATACGGAAGGTCAAACAGAAAGTAGTGAATGTTCTGCGTGGCCGAGGTATCGAAGGCATTCTGCAGCGATTGAAAATTGGTGCGTCCATCGCCTGCAGGAATGACAATTTCGCCGTCGAGCCACCCCCCGGGTAGGCCAAGTTCCGCAACCGCTTGCGCCAGATGTTTGAGCTTGGACGTCCAATCGTGTCCGTTGCGTGTAAACAGCCGAACGTCATCGCCATCGACGCGCGTCACGATGCGGTAGCCGTCAAACTTGATTTCGTAGATCCATTCTCCGTTCTTCGGAACAGATTCCGTCAGCGTTGCGAGCTGCGGCGACAGAGACAGGGGCAGTTTGGCCGGACGCGCACCCCCCGGAAGCACCTCGCTGAACGAAGACGCCGATGCAACAATCGGGTGCGACTCGGCCTTCAGCGCCTTGACCGGCCGCGCGTGTGCGCGCGCGGCCTCGGTCCGCGCGGCATTCACACTGTCAGGGAGTGCCTCGGTGACGTCATACTCCGCCGCCGCCCGCGCCGTTCCGTCCCGCTCCTTGATCAATAACCAAGGCTCCTGTTTCTCGCCGCGGCCGCGCATGCGGACAAGATTCCAGCGACCGTTCAACTTTTCGCCTTTCAATTCGAACTTGAGCTTTCCCTGGCGATAGCCTTCATGCGGATCGTCAGCTGGAATCCAGACACCGCGATCCCAAACGATGACAGTGCCCGCGCCGTACTGGCCTTTGGGAATCACTCCCTCGAATGTCGCGTAGTCGAGCGGATGGTCTTCAACATGGACCGCCATACGCTTGTCAGCGGGATCCAGGCTCGGACCCTTCGGGACGGCCCAGCTCTTCAGGGTGCCGTCAAGCTC
>JACCYC010000279.1 GCA_013696665.1 Burkholderiaceae bacterium
GGCTCAAGCAAGGCGATAGCGTCGCGTTCGCCGGAAAGCTCGACGTTCGGGCCTCGATGTATTTGGACAAGCCACAAGCGGCGCTCAACGTTCTGATCGATCGACTGATCGACGGCAAGAGGCCGCCCAGACCGCAGCGATCGGAAGCCGCTCCGAAGCGAAGTGCGGCGCCGTGGGATGACGACGGCTCGACTGCCTCGCTGCGAGACGACATCCCGTTCGGCTGAGCGCGATGATCATTCAAGCAGCGGAAGCCATCGAGGCCATCCAGCATCTAGACCCAGGCGTCGGTCGGGCCGAGTGGGTTCGCATCGGCGCAGCAGCGAAAGCAGCCGGCGTTTCGTTTATCAACTTCGATCGTTGGTCGAGTGGCGCCGGCAACTACAACGAGCGCGACGCCGCCAGGATGTGGCGCAGCCTGAAACCCAGATCATCGGGCGCAGCAGCAGTGAACGCGGCGACGTTATTTTTCTTGGCACGGCAGTCAGGTTGGCGACCATCGCGCGCCGAGCATTCGCCCCGGCCGTTCACGTCATGCCGAGCCGAGCCGCGCGAGCCTAGTGTTTACGAAACGCTAAGCGAGCACGGCCGCGCCGTGTGGAACGAGTGCGCTCCGCTCGCCGGCGTCGCATTCGACTATCTGCGCGCACGCTGCTGCGCTATTCCGCCTGCTGATGGTGATCTGCGCTGGCATCGAGCATTGAAGCACCCAAGCGGCTATTGCGGGCCGGCGCTGGTAGGACTGGTGACGGATGCCATCACCGGCGAACCGATCAGCCTGCACCGCACCTGGATCAATGCCGACGGCAGCAAAGCCGATGTCGATCCGTGTCGCATGTTGCTGGCCAATCATCGGTCTGGTGGCGGCGTGATCCGACTGTGGCCAGACGAATCTGTCAGCACTGGGTTATGCGTTGCGGAAGGGATTGAGACGGCGTTGTCTGCGGCGCTCCACTTTCCGCCAGCGTGGTGCGTGCTGAACGCCGGCAACCTAGGCAAGTTTCCCGTGCTGCCTGGTATCGATTGCCTGACGATCATCGTCGACAACGATCCTGCAGGCGAGAGGGCAACTCGAGATTGCGCAACCCGCTGGAACGAGCATGCCGAAGTGTGCGTGATTCATCCGAGCGCGGCCGATTTGAATGATGAATTGCGGGAGGCGCGCTGATGGAACGGACGCACTACGAGCGCGGCGAGTATGCGAAATCGAATGGCCATAAGCCAGCCAAGCCGATGCCGTTCGAGCCGGTCGCGCATTCAGCCCTCGATCTTCTCGGCAAGGAATTTGCGCCGCTGCGATGGGTACTGAACAACCTGATCCCCGAAGGGACGATTCTCCTGGCCGGCAAGCCGAAGTCGGGCAAGAGCTGGTTTGGTTTGAATCTGTCCGTCAGTGCGGCAATGGAGCTGCACTTTCTGCGCGAACCGGTCACCGCCTGCTCAGTGCTGTATCTCGCACTCGAAGACAATCCGCGCCGCATTAAGCAACGACTACAGCTTTTATGTCGGCAATATGCCGAGCGAAAAGATGCGTTGTCGCGCTTGCAGTACCGATGCGACTGGCCAGCTGGCAAGCCCGGCGCCGAGGCGCTCGATCAGTACCTCACGGCCAATCCGGGCTGCAAGCTAGTAACGGTTGACGTGCTGAAGAACATCCGCCCGAAGACTGACGGGCGGCGCAACGCTTACGACGTCGACTATGAATCGATCGAGCCCTGGAAACGGGCGGCGGAGCGCCATCGCGTGACGCTGCTGTTTGTGCATCACACGCGAAAGGCAGAAGCCGATGACGTGTTCGACGAGATTTCCGGCACGCTCGGCATCAATGGCGCCGTGGATCAGATGATCGTGTTGCGTCGCCTGCCAGGGGATCACAAACAAGCATCTCTCTATATGCGCGGCCGCGACTTGATCGACGACCCCGAGATGGTGGTCGAGTTGCGCGACGGCTGGTGGCAGTACGTCGGCGAATTGAGCGCGGTTGCTGTCACTGATGCGCGCCGGCAGATCGTCGAGATCCTTGCCGAAGCCGATGCGCCAATGAGTACCGCAGAGATATTGAAGGCGACCGGCAAGAAGAACCGCAGCTCGCTGTCGACGCTGCTCGGCAAGATGGTCGAGGCGAGGCAGCTCACCCGCCTGCATAGAGGTCGCTTTGCTATTACTACTACTACATAACAACAACAACAACAAAGAAGAAGAAAGAAACAGAAGCAACAAAAGCAACAAAGAGAAGGAGAGTTTGTTGTTGTTGTTGCTAGTACTTATAGAGATTGCATTTCTTGCTGAAAGGGACTTCACCATGCAGATTCGACAGCTGGCACCCACTCGGGGGACGTGTTTCGCGTGCCGACGTCGACCCGGAAACTGCGTCCGAGCCTTCGCTTTTATTCGTGACCTCAACCCTTAACGACCTCGCCTCATGTCCCGACACAAGCAACCTGCACCGTTCGTAGACGCGGAGCTCAAAGCCCCCGCAACGCTCTCGCCGCGAGCACGCGAGATATTCGAGCACACCGTTTCAGCGGTGGATCCGTTTCACTTCTCGCAGGTGGATCTGTCGCTGTTGGCCCAATTCTGCGGAGCGTGCGAGACGGCTGAGATTGCGCAGAAAGAGATCGACGAGCGCGGTGCCGTGATTGATATGAAGACCTCGCCATGGATTGGGGTGTTCGAAAAGGCCACACGGGCATGCGTTGCACTGTCGGCCCGACTGCGAATTTGTCCGCAGTCGCGCTATGACCGGCTTGTCGCTGGCACGAACGCCCGCGCGCAGTACGCGGGGAAGAAACTTTGGGAAGGCGATTACGACCCGGAAGACCCCGCAGGCCTGCTCGCGAAACCGACGCGGCCAAAGCCGGGGACGCTCGAGTGGTTCAAGGCGTCGCCCGACTCGCGCGGGCCGCATCCCGACGACGACGACGAATTGTTGGCGTGAGCAATAAACGCATCAGCGGCCGCGCGTTGCAGGCGCTGCGCAAGCAACATTTCCAACGGCAGCCGTTGTGCGAGTTATGCGCGGCGAAAGGAATCGTGCGGACGGCCGAAGAGCTCGATCACATCAATCCGCTGTCGCGCGAACCCGGTCCCGATCGGCTCGATCTGCCGCGCCGTGGCTTGTGTCGGGAGTGTCATCGAGAAGCCACGCGGCAAGCGTTCGGCTATCGGCGCAAGCCGCGCATTGGTTTGGACGGCTGGGAAGTCGACGACGAGTGAGCGACTTTTCCGGCTTTGGCGAACCGCTGGTCGAGCCCGGTCGGCTGACGGAGGCGCAACGATTCGACATCCTGCAGCGCGCGATCGGCCGGCTGCGCGCCGATACGGTGGACGAGTACTGCCGGCTATGGCTTGCAACCGCGTTAGAGCGAGCGCTGGCCGGCGAATCTCTGGACGCAGTACTCGGCATGCGCGGAGTTCAGCGCGCCGCACTACGGGCGCAGCGTGACACCTTGCGTACGAAGTTCACATCGGCCTGCGGTTCAAGCGGGCTCGCAGCTCGGGTGCTCGAAGGCGCGGAGCCGTGCCCGCCTGCAGCTGCAGCTTTGCTCGAACAGTTGCGACTGTCTGGATCGGGAACGAGCCGTACGTCGCTGTGGCGTTCGCGTGTTTCAAAAAGTGGGCGTTGATTTGCAACATGCAAGCATCGTCGAAACCCAGGAGTTTCCGACGATGGCATCATCCTTCGCAACATTCGTTCAAGCGTTGCTCGCCAATCAGGGCAGCGCTGAAAAGGCCCTCGAAAACCCGACGGTACGGCGCGATCTGATGGCGTCGCGGGTGTTGAAGGCCGCGGTTGCTGCCGGTAGCACTACCGATGCCGGTTTCGCCTCCGAGCTGTCGGGTTATGCGGCAATGACCAGCGAATTTATTTCGCTGGTCGACACCCAAACCGTGCTCGGGAAAATGAATACTCGCTCGGCGCCATTTAAAACCCGCGTGCCGGTGCTCGAAAGTCAAGCGCCGGCTGCGTTTGTCGATCAAGCCGTGCCCAAGCCGGCGACCGAACTGTCGCTCGCTCTGCTGACGCTGCTTCCGCACAAATTGGGAATGATTTGCGCGCTGACTGAAGAACTGGTGCGCTTCTCAAGCCCGGCGGCTACTGACGTGGTTGAGCGAGCGCTGACCGCAGCGATCGTGGCCGGCACTGACAGAGCTTTTTTGGACCCCGACGAAGCCGCCACGTCCGCGCATCCGGCATCGATTACGAATGGCATCACGCCGACCACCAGTGCCGGCTCTTCGGCCGCGCAGATCACTACCACCCTAACGGCGATGCTGGACTCGTTAGCAACGTCTGGCAGCTCTCTGCAAAACGCGGTAGTCATCGCGCATCCGTCGACCGCGGTTCACCTGTCGTCGGTTCTTACGGCGGGCAACGTCCGCGCCTTTGCAGAAGCCTCCGCTCGCGGCGGCAGCGTCCTCGGCATGCCGTTGCTGGTGACCCGATCCGCGGAGACTGAAGGCTCCCCGTTACAGCGTCTGCTGGTGGTGGCCGATGGCGATCGCATTATTGTTGCCGACGATGGCACGGTGACCGTCGACACGAGCCGCAATGCCTCGATGCAATTATTGACCAATCCAATTACCGGTGCCGCGAGTCTGGTCTCTCTGTGGGCTTCGAACATGGTAGGGCTGCGCGCCGAGCGCTGGATTTCGTGGTCCAGCGTCGATGCGGCACGTTACGCGCTGGTGACGTTCTAAGCGATGGTGAAAAAGTTTTTTGAGAACAAAGAGGCGCTGGTCGAGGCTGCCGAGAAGCTGAGTAACGAGATGGGCAGGGCCACGAGCTCGCTGTCTGGCACAAAAGATCGAACCATTCCTTTTACGGTGCGGCGGGCAGCCGCGCTCGCGCATTATTCGACAGACCTCACTAACGCGATTGCGAAGCGGGCGCTCGATCTTTTTCAGCAAGATGAGAATCGCTGGGTTATGTCTCACTGCAAGCATCAAAAGGCGATAGAGGCGCAGGAACATGTCACGCGTGATTTGACGGCTCGAATCGAGCGGCAGAATCAAGTGATTTCGGCGCTGGCGAAAGAGGTTGCGGCGCTTTCACGCAAAGCGGGCAAGTGAAGAATTTGGCGACGGTCAATCGCTGCCATGACGCTGGCAGTGTCGGCGAGTGCGCGAGTGCTGTGGCCGGTGCGTTGCATTGGGACGCCAGTGCGCAGTCGGAAAGCGAGCCGACCGCTGGCGGGATTTAGCGATCCGTGGCCAGCAGCGAACATATGACTGACGAAGAAGA
Source organism: Burkholderiaceae bacterium (assembly GCA_013696665.1). Classification (GTDB taxonomy): domain Bacteria; phylum Pseudomonadota; class Gammaproteobacteria; order Burkholderiales; family Burkholderiaceae_F; genus JACCZX01. The sequence continues at coordinate 5,246 of JACCYC010000279.1, forward strand.
CGGTTCGGGCGATCTGCTCTACCGGGTGACTTGCCCGCCCTGTCCGGCATCGGTTAAGACTGTCGGCGCTTGGCTTATCTGGCGCGCTGAAGCCGATGCTCAGATGCTGGCCGAGTCGCAAGAGAAACTCTATGTCGCCCTCGTCGCTCGCTTCGGCCGCGATAACGTCAACCGCGCGGCAGTCTATGCACACTGTGTCGAAGAAGCCGCTGAAGCTAAGCGCCTTATTAACGGGACGATGCACTGATGGCGGCAGATAAAGCCCTACTCGATCGGCTCGGAGCGCTAGAGGCGGCCGTCGCTGAACTGACCGCGCAACGTTTCGGTCCGATGTTCGCAAGCGACAAAAACTTTGTCGCCTTCTCTGATGCGTTGGTGGACGCAACCGGCAAGTCAGGTGCGCTCGATCATCTGATCGCGCTGATGGACCGCCGCCGATTGAGCGTGCTGCGCGGCGTCTAACGTCGACGCCAGGTGCGCTGGGCGTCCTGGTCGGCAGCTAGCTGCTTCGACTTGAAGAACCTTTCCGCCGCATCTGCCTGCCCTGAATTGCGCTTGTAGTGTTTGGCGATTCGGATCTGCAACTCGTTTTCGAGTTGGTTAGCCCGCACGCTTTCGACACTCGGCCAGAATGAAACGTTGTCGTCGCTCACGCGGGCGAGAGTATCCAAGGTGGGCGAGGCTCGCAATCAAAGCCGCCTCACTCATCATCTGCGCCCGGTTCGCGCTCGAAACACGAGCACCCCAATTCCGGCTGCGTCCGCACCCGACTGCATCCGGAATTCGCACAAAAGGCGCACGTGTCCTGGGCGGTCCACCCGTCGAAGTAGTGGCAGTGGCGGCACGCGCGAGGCGTCTCCTGCAACGCGAGGATCATCATCCGACGATCCTACGCGCGGCGTTTTTCTTCCTTGGGTTTGGGCATCTTGCGAGCGGACCAGTCGGACCGAGTGATCAGCCGGTCAATTTCGTCGAAAACATGCACCAGTGACTCGGCCTGGTCGAGCAGCAGTTGCAGTCTGTCGCGCAAGGAGTCGAGCTCTCCGACCAGGTAGCGAACGCGCTTCTCCTCGGCGTTCATCACACTTTCCGGTGACGCTGTTCGATGACGATGTGCATCCGCTCGAGCTCGACCAGGCGCAGGGAAGCTCGCGCATAAGCTCCCTCGCAACGGTCGAGCGTGCCGCGAACGAAGGACAGCAGCGAACCGAAGCGGCGCAACGTGCTGGCGT
>JACCYC010000350.1 GCA_013696665.1 Burkholderiaceae bacterium
CTCGATCACGCGCGCTCCAGGGTGATCGGGCCGAACATCGCTCCGAGCGTGGCGGTCGACTCATGCGCGGCCGAAACCTGAACAACGCCGTCGGCCACACCGTCGTCCACCACGACGTCGAGCAGAGCCGATGCGTCGCCCTGCTTGACGCGTACTTTGTCACCCTCACTGACTCCGAAAGAAAGCAGTGTCGAAGCATTGGCGCGGGCCTTCGGTGGTCGCGCGTCTCGGGTTGCCTGCAGTGGCGGCGAACGGCGCACCAACGGGTCACTGAAGTAGATCGGAACATCAGCGACTCTTTCAGCGCCATCGGCGGCGGCGTCCGGTCGCTGCACCTCCAGGACGATCTCATTTGAAAGGCGAGCCGATAACTCGCCTTGCAACGCGTCCACGCGAACCTGCTCGGCAGTTTCGTAATCGAAGCCCGGAAGGTTCAGCAAATTCGCCAGCACGCGCAGCACTTTCCAGCCGGGCCGTGATTCGCCAGCCGGACGCACCGTCCCGTTGAAACTCTGCACCCGACCTTCGCAATTGATAAAGGTGCCGGCGGTTTCCGTGAACGGCGTGATCGGCAGAATGACATCGGCGTAGTCGAGCGCACCATTGCGATAGACAGAAAAAGCGATCACGGTCGCTGCAGATTCCAACGCCTGCGCAGTAGCAGCGGGATTCGCGGTGTCGTAATCGGGCTCCACATTCCAAAGCAGATACGCAGCGCGTGGTTGTTCAACCATTTGTCGAGCGTTCAGACCACCATTGACCGGCCGCGCGTTAACGATGTGGCCACCCATCGCATTCGCGGCGTCCGTCAGGACACCCAGCGTTGCGCCGGTCGCACGCGCAATCCACTGAGCCCACGCATGCAACTGCGCCGCCTGCGGGTGATAGACCGCAGCGTTGCCAAGCAGAATCGCACGCCGCTCTCCGAAGAGCAGCGAAGCTGCGATTGCCTTCGCGCCTTCGCCGGCCACGATGCCGTCCATCGGCGCCGCGCCACCTTGAGCGCTTGCGATTGCAGCGGCAATTTCGGCCAGCGCATTGACCCACGCGCTCGGCCGCACGATGACTTGACTGGCCACCGGCATCAGCAGATCTGTGTCGACCGCATGCAACACGCTGACCTTGCAGCCTCGCTTGGCAGCAGCGCGCACACGTGCCGACAGCAGCGGCTGTTCCTTCCGAAGCAACGAGCCGATCAGCAGCACACTGTTGAGCTTGTTGACGTCGGCGATCTTCATTCCGAGCCATGGCGCATTAAATGGCGCGGCGTCAGCCGAAAAGTCGGACTGACGCAACCGGAAATCAATGTTGTCCGAGCCCAGACCGCGCATCAGCTTTGCGAGCAGGTGCAGTTCCTCAACGGTGCTTGCAGGTGACGCGAGCGCACCGATTGCAGCGGCACCATTTTCCTGCTTCAACTCCGTCAGTGCATGTGCGACGTACTCGAGTGCAACCGCCCAATCAACTTCCTGCCACTGCCCGGCCTGCTTCAGCATCGGTCGCTGAAGGCGGTCGGGCGCGTTCAGACCCTCGTACGAGAAACGGTCGCGGTCCGATAGCCAGCACTCGTTCACCTCTTCGTTTTCAAGCGGCAGAACGCGCATGACTTCATTGTTCTTGACCTGCACGATCAGGTTGGAACCGAGCGAATCGTGCGGGCTGATCGATTTGCGTCGCGACAGCTCCCAGGGACGGGCTTCGTAGCGGAATGGCTTGCTTGTCAACGCGCCAACGGGGCAGAGGTCAATCATGTTGCCCGACAACTCGGAATCCACCGACTGGCCGACGAAGCTCAGGATCTCCGCATGCTCGCTGCGATTGACCATGCCGAGCTCCATCGCGCCCGCGACTTCAATGCCGAAGCGAACGCAGCGCGTGCAATGTATGCACCGCGTCATCTCCTCGGCGGAAATAAGTGGCCCCATGCTCTTGTGAAATATGACGCGCTTGGGCTCGGCGTATCGGCTCGACGACGCGCCATATCCAACCGCCAGATCCTGCAGCTGACACTCGCCGCCCTGGTCGCAGATCGGGCAATCGAGCGGATGATTAATCAGCAAGAACTCCATCACCGACCGCTGCGCCTGTTTGGCGTAGGCCGACTGCGTACGCGCGATCATGCCCTTCGCGACGGGCGTTGCGCACGCCGGCATCGGCTTCGGTGCTTTCTCGACCTCAACCAGACACATCCGGCAGTTGGCCGCGATCGACAGCTTCTTGTGGTAACAGAAGTGCGGAATGTAGATGCCCAGCCGGCTTGCGGCGTCCATCAGCATGCTGCCTTCGGGCACCTCGACTTTCCTGCCATCGATTTCGAGTTCGATCACTACGCGTACTCCGGAACCATGCAGTTGCGATGCGCAATGTGATGCTCGAACTCGGCGCGGTAGTGTTTGACGAACGCACGGACCGGCATCGCAGCGGCATCGCCGAGTGCGCAGATCGTTCGGCCCTGAATGTTGTCGGCGAGCGAGTTCAGCAGGTCGAGATCTTCTGCACGACCCTCACCGTGTTCGATCCGGTGAATGATTCGATAAAGCCAACCGGTGCCCTCACGGCACGGCGTGCACTGACCGCAACTTTCCTCGTAGTAGAAATAAGCCAGCCGCTCGGCGCAGCGAACCATGCAGCGCGTTTCGTCGATCACGGTGACCGCGCCCGAGCCGAGCATCGAGCCAGCCTTGGCGATCGAGTCGTAATCCATGTCGGTCACCATCATCAGGTCGCCAGGCACGATCGGCATCGAAGAGCCGCCGGGAATCACGCCTTTGATCTTCTTGCCGTCACGCATGCCGCCGGCAAGCTCGAGCAGCTTTGCGAACGGCGTCCCGAGCGGAACTTCATAGTTGCCCGGCCACGTCACATCGCCCGACACCGAAAAGATCTTGGTGCCGCCATTGTTGGGCCGGCCGATCTGCAGAAATGCATCGCCACCGTAATTGATGATGTACGGGACAGCAGCAAACGTCTCGGTGT